>JAUVGT010000066.1 GCA_030593645.1 Deltaproteobacteria bacterium | reverse complement strand
TATAATTCTTACCACAAGGAGGCTTTTTTGGCTGGTAAAAAGTTCACCCAAAAACGCAATTTTCACTTGGTAATGAACTGGGCTTCTTTAAAATAACGGTTTTAGCAGAATTTATGACTCATTTATGGGTGAACTCCTTTAAGTTGGAGGCTCTGGAGGGTCGATACTCTTAATCTTTAATTTAAACGTTGTCCCAATGTCTACCTCGCTCTCTACGTCAAGACGATTGTCATATGATTCAAGGATACTATGCACAATAGAAAGGCCCAGCCCGGTTCCGCTCTGTTTTGTTGTAAAAAATGGATCGAAAATGGATTGTAAAATTTCCCGGGACATACCGCATCCGCTGTCTTTTATTTCAATACAGCTATGTTTATTTTTTGTTTGATACAATCTAACCTGGATATTCCCTTTGCCGTCTATTGCCTCAGCCGCGTTTAGAAACAGGTTCCAGATTACCTGCTGCAAATGTATAGGGTCCATATTAACCCATAATCCGGGAAGCATTTCTTTTGTAATTGTAATATCTCCTAAACCGACACTATCCTTTTCAAACAGTTCCAGGGTTTCATTTATTGCCTTATTCAATTCTATAGGTTTAACTTTACCCATTGGTGGTCTGGCAAATAAAAGAAAATTGTTAACCAGTGAGCTGAGTCTATCTGCTTCTCGCAGGACAATCTTCATGAGCCTTTCATGATCGGAATCAAGTTGAAGACTGTCCTTTAATAACTGGATAGAACCGGCTAAGGACGCCAGGGGATTCTTAATTTCATGCGCCAGCCCGGCTCCCATTTCACCTATCGCGGCCATTTTTTCAACTCGTTTTACATGATCCTCCATGGCCCTGAGTTCAATTCTGGTTTTTTTTGTCTGTTCCGCTAAAAGGCCGCTTAAATAAGCAACAGCAAAACATCCAATCATGGTTATGATAACTTTGTAGAAAAAACGACTTCCTGGATAATCGACTATTGTATAGTTAAAATTGTGGAGAAAGATTTTTAGAAATCCATAATACTCAAGATCAATTAATATGCCATATTGAATGGAACATAAGGCTGCCATGATCATGCTTCCTCTGATATGCAGCAGCATGCTTGAATAAATAAGGACAACAAGGTACAGGAACGAAAAAATACTCGAATAACTTCCTGTTACAAAAATGATTAGAGTAACAATGAGAGTATCGATAATAATTTGGATATATGCAAATGTAAACTTTTTATTAATTCTTGGGAGTATTAATCCATATATGAAAGATAATAAAAAAATCAGTACGATCAATCCGTAAAGAGATAGTAGAGCCCAGTCAAGCGGTGAAGAAGTTTCACCGGTTTGTAAAATTATGGTAGATCCGAGAAGTAAAGTAGTAAAAAGGACTCGAGCTAGCATGAGCCATTTTAACTTCATATACATATCGTCTTCTGATTTGATGGCAGTTATATTCATAATAATTCAAACGGTGGATCCGGTTATAAACGATTACAGGTTACTTGCCATCTTGAACACAGGCAAATACATCGCGATAACCAAACCGCCAATCGTTATACCCAGAAAAACGAGCATAAATGGTTCGATCAGTGCGGTTAAATTTTCCACGGCCTGATCGACTTCTTCATCATAAAAGGTCGCGATCTTTTCCAGCATTGAATCAAGGGCACCTGTAGATTCACCAACAGCGATCATCTGGCAGACCATTGCCGGAAACACACCTGTTTCTGACAGAGGGTCAGCCATTGTCCGGCCCTCAGCGATGTCAGCCCTTACCGAATATATGGCTGTTTCAACTGTTTTATTCCCCGCTGTTTTTGCGACAATCTCAAGTGCCTCTAATATTGCCACACCGCTGGACAGCATGGTACTCATGGTGCGCGTAAATTTTGCCACGGCTACTTTGCGAATCAATATTCCGAATATGGGTAATTTCAAAAGAAGATCATCTATTGCTGCCCGGCCCTTATCAGTAGAATAAAACTTTTTAAACGAGATAAAAAACAAGATCATTCCAACCACAATATATATTACATTTCCTTTTGCAAAATCACTCACGTCAATGACCACTTGGGTAAATGCCGGAAGGTTACTTCCCATATCAGCAAACATATCCTCAAATACCGGAATAACAAAGATTAGGATCACGGAAAGAACTCCAAAGGCGATTACCAGTGTAACGATCGGATACGTCATGGCCCCTTTTACCTGAGCCTTTAACCTGGCCGCTTTTTCCATATATGCTGAAAGCCGTCTTAAAATTATGTCAAGGATACCACCTGCTTCACCGGCCGCAATCATATTTACAAATAGATCATCAAACTCTTTTGGGAACTTCTTCAATGATTCGGCAAGGGTCATTCCGCTTTCCACCTGTTCTTTGATGGATTTTAATATTTTTTTTAATGTTGCATTTTCCTGCTGGGAATATAGGATATCCAGGCACTGGATGATGGGTAGACCCGCATCTATCATGGTTGAAAACTGTCTGGCAAACAATATTATGTCACCGGTTTTGACGCCCGGCTGGAGAAAGGCGACATTTTCAAAAAGGTCCTTGGGCTTGGGTTTTACCTTTGCCCCTTCAACCTTCATCCTTCTGAGATTAGCAAGAACAGCATCCTTACTTGCAGCCTCCATCTCGCCTTTTCTTACAACACCTTTCGCATTTTTCCCTGACCATACAAAGACCGGCATATCTACCCCCTTTACATCAGCAATAATACCAAATCGAATGAATCCAGTATATGTGGCAAAATAATTCTGTTACTGTTTGGGTTTATAATTCTATTTAGAACGTGCGTTTAAGGGGTCACTCCCCTTTTTGTATAAAAAACACCCCTCTGCATTATTACTTTCTCGGCTTCTCCCTCATTTACAAGTTTTCCAAGAGTATTATATGCTTCATTTAAACTGATGCCAAATATCCGAGAAATATCTTCGCTTGTACATGGCCTTCGTTTAATCGTGGATAAGAGTTGCTCATTAAGAAACCCAGAGATTCCATCACCATGTTTATCCGAACGATTTATGTCAATAATTTCAGCATTCAGTAAATATTTTGATATATCGGAAAAAACGTTTGGGTTAACCGGTTTGACCCAGCTTTCAGTGCCGGGTCTGTCCAAAGAGTTCAGCTGAACCCTGTCAGGTTTGATCAAAGATAATACATTCTTCACCTTTTCAAGTTCAATATCACTGTCATTTAAATGAGGTACTATGAAAATCTCAATCCATAACTGATTTGCGAATTCTTTTCGAAACGTTATGATTCCTTCTATGATTTCTGACAGTTCCAAATCTTCATGAGGTCGGTTAATTTTAAAAAAAATATCTTCAGATACAGCATCAAGCGAAGCGATAACGACATCTATATTTTTAACACTCTCCCTGATTTGCGGTACATGAAAAAGCGTACTATTGGTCAGCAATGCTACCTTGTACTGGGGAAATTCCGACTTAATAAAATCGACAACCTTATCAATTGCGACGTGAAGAGTCGGTTCCCCGGAACCCGAAAATGTAATAAAATCCAGTTCCGGTTTATTGTGTAGAAATAACTTTAGTTCCTCTTTAATTTTATCAATTGATATATATTCATCCCTTTTCAGCGTAAGGTTTGTGGTTTTTCCGCATTCACAATACACACAATCAAGCGAGCATGTTTTGTGCGGCATGATATCCACTCCAAGTGACATTCCAAGCCGTCTCGAAGGAACAGGGCCAAATATATGTTGAAATTCTTTTTTTTTTCTATTTTTCATTTATTATTAATTTATTAGAAGTATTTTCAAAACCTTCAATCGGTTTCAAGTTAGGACGGTGAAAAATTTTAACCGCATGAATATGCTACATATTTCGAAGATTAATACCTTTGCCCCAATACCTAAATGGAATTCGAGAGGAGGTTTTACAGCCACTTTTAATATATTATCACAGGTTTATATCACATAGTCATGCAAACGACAATAGTTTTTGACCCTCTCTCATCGGATGACGAGTTCTTTCAAACATATTGATTACAAGTAAAATATACTACAAAATCCATGCCATTACAGGATTTATTAAATTAATTATTTTATTTGTTTTCTTAATCTATTGATAACTCTGTTATTTTACAATCTATTGTACACTAAATCTCACCAATTAGAAATAATATTTTATATCTTTGTTCATCTTGATCTTGCTAATCGAATTTTTATATGCGAAATTATATGGTTCTTTACAAAAAAATTTGTCCATACTGTTTAATTTAAAATACGCTTATTGCTGTTAATGGACACTTAAGGACGCGCCCTTGACCCTGAAAAAAACAGATCAGAAAAAACTCACCATAATAACCACGCATATCAATGCCGATTTTGATGCAATGGCTTCCATGCTGGCGGCTCAGAAGCTGTATCCGGATTCGGTAGTGGTATTTCCAGGGTCACAAGAAAAGAATCTAAAAAATTTCTTTATTGATTCAATGGCTTATCTATTTAATATGGTCGATATAAAAGACATTGTCTTTTCGAAAATCGAACGGCTTGTACTGGTTGATACACGCCAGCCGAAGCGAATCGGAGCATTCGCCACACTATTACAAAATCAGGATCTGGACATTCATATTTTTGATCATCATCCCCCTTCAGATACTGATATTAAAGGTAGTTACGAAGCCATTCAATCGACAGGTGCAACCGTAACAATCCTCGCAAATATTATTGAGAAAAAAAAAATCAAAATTTCATCAGATGAAGCAACGATTATGTGTATCGGTATTTATGAAGATACCGGATCGTTTACATTCCCATCAACAACTCAAAATGATTTTACAGCTGCCGCTTTTTTGCTTTCAAAAGGTGCAAATCTGAATATTGTCTCCGACCTTATCACCAGGGAGATAAGCCCGGAACAGGTGGGTTTGTTAAATGATATGATCCAGGCAACCACCCGCCATAACATTACCGGAATCGAAATAATTATTACAAGCGTTACCACAGATTATTATGTACCGGATTTCGCATTCCTTGTTCATAAAATGATTAAAATGGAAAATATTGACGCAATCTTTGCAATTGCGAGGATGGAAAATAAAATATACGTGGTCGCCCGAAGCAGGATATCAGAAGTTGATGTGGGTTCAATTGTTACACCATTGGGTGGTGGAGGACACACATTCGCCGCAGCCGCAACAATTAAGGAAAAAACGCTTGCCCAGATTGAACATAAACTCGTTGAAATATTATATGAAAAAATCAGATCCAGACGTCTTGCCAGGGATTTGATGTCATCACCGCCGATAAAAATATTGACTGATATCAGCTGCAGGGAAGCCGGCAAGCTGCTGACCCGATATAATATCAACGCACTGCTGGTCACTGAAAAACTGAATGATTCAGATGACACCGATATACTTGCAGGGTATATTACACGGCAGATTATTGAAAAAGCACTCTACCATAAACTTGATCATGTCCCGGTAAAGGAGTATATGACGACTGAAATCGCGTCGGTTAATCCTGAATCAGATCTGTCTGAAATGCAAAAAAAGATTATAGAAAATAAACAGCGCATCCTGCCGGTCGTTAATAAAAATTCCATCGTCGGAGTTGTTACACGAACAGACCTTCTAAACACCATGTTCAGACAAATACAGCATAATTATGAAAAACCAGAGGGTTTATTGAAAGAGCAAACTCATGCAAGAACCAGGAATATAAATAAATTCATGCGGGAAAGGCTTTCAAAAAGGATTATCAATATATTGAAAGCCATCGGCCAGGTAGCTAAAGAAATCAATTGCAACGCTTATGTTGTGGGAGGGTTTGTTCGCGATTTGTTTTTATATCGGCCCAATGAAGATATTGATATTGTTATTGAAGGTGATGGCATTAAATTTGCGGTAAAATATTCCAAAATGGTTGGCGCCCGGATTCATACCCATGAAAAATTCGGCACGGCAGTAGTCATATTCCCTGATGGATTTAAAATCGATGTTGCTTCTGCCAGGGTGGAATATTATAAATTTCCGGCTGCTCTCCCGATCGTTGAAATGAGTTCAATCAAACTCGACTTGTTTCGAAGAGATTTTACGATCAATACCCTGGCGATTCAACTGATTCCGGATATGTTTGGGACATTAATCGATTTTTTTGCCGCACAGAAGGATATAAAAGAAAAAACCATAAGAATTCTTCACAACCTGAGTTTTGTTGAAGACCCTACCAGGGTATTTCGAGCCATCCGATTCGAACAACGTTTCGGGTTTTCTCTTGGTAAACTGACTGCCGGTCTAATCGGAAATGCTGTAAAAATGGAATTTTTTACACGCCTCAGCGGCAGGAGGGTATTTTCCGAACTGCATCAGATTCTTGAAGAAGAAAACCCCACCCCGGCCATTATCAGACTAAATGATTACGGTCTTTTATCTGTTATTCATCCGAAGATTATATTAACCGAAAATATGAGCACCCTGTTCAATAATATTAAAAAAGTATTATCCTGGTATGATTTGCTTTTTTTAGAAGAATCTTATATGAAGTGGGCCGTTTATTTTTTGGCGCTCATTCAGAATTGCGATTACAAAACAACAAAAAAAATCTGTCTTCACTTTGAACTTGCGCCTCGATATAAAAAAATATTTTGCACGGAAAGAATAGAAGCTGACACATATATTGCGTGGCTGGAACAAAATCTGCCGGTCAATAACAGCAGGCTTTATCACGAGCTGACAAGGTGGAAAACCGAATTAATATTATATATGATGGCAGCAACAAAAAAGGAAAAAGTTAAGAAATTAATATCAAACTTCTTCACAAAGTTAAGGTTTATAACCATCACCATAAACGGTAAAGATCTGAAAAATATGGGGCTGGAGCCTGGCCCGATTTATAGAGAAATATTTCAGGCAACTCTTGATGCCAAGTTAAATAAAAATATAAAAACAAAGAACGATGAACTTCAGTTTGCGCATCAGTATCTAAAACAAAAAAGAAACTTGCCTGACGAATCAACATAACCGGAGTAAAGTGAGCGAATGCCTGCTGATTTATATAAAGTTGAACTGACGGATGTTTTTGAGGGACCAATGGATCTTCTGGTTCATCTCATTAAGAAAAATGAGGTGGATATTTACGATATTCCTGTTGCCCTGATCACAAAACAATACCTTGAATATCTTGAATGGATGAAGTCGATGAATATTGACTTTGCAGGGGATTTTATTGTAATGGCATCCACGCTGGCCCATATTAAATCAAGGATGCTGCTCCCTGCTGTGGAAGATAATGAGGAAGAAGAAGATCCGCGCACAGAAATAACTGAACCCTTGCTGGAATACCTCCAGATGAAATCTGCTGCAGAGGAGTTGGCTGAGCGTCCCCTTTTGGGAAAAGACACATTCATCAGACAGCCTGGTAAACCGGATCAATATTTAACTCAGAATGATGAAATGATTAAAATTGGACTTTTCGAACTCATTGACGCCTTTCAAAAAATTTTGGAAAACATGTCGCCTGATCACAAGGTGGATCTTTCAGCTGACAGAATTTCCGTTAAGGAAAAAATTAACGAACTGGTCGATATTTTTGAAAATCAAAAATCTTTAACATTTACAGAACTTTTTACTGGCACTTATAATCGTCATGATGTAATTGTTACATTTCTTGCGATTTTGGAAATGGTTAAATTGAGCCTGATCAGCATAGCCCAGCATGTTCAGACAGGAATTATTAGGCTGATATATATATAATGGAAAAATTAAAATATATTATTGAAAGTTTATTGTTTGTGGCCGAAGAACCTCTTTCGGTAAATCACATAATAAAAATTATCCCTGCCGCAGATGGAAGTGAGATAAAAGACGCATTAGATAGCCTCGCAGATGAATATGAATCACGCGGGGGCGGATTCTACTTAAAGCTTGTGGCAGGTGGTTTCCAGATTCGCACCCGCCGGGAATATTCGGAATGGATTAAAAAGCTGATTCAACCCAATCCTCCAAAGTTAAGTCAAGCCTCTCTCGAAACGCTTGCGATTATTGCCTATAAGCAACCGATCATCCGAAGCGACATTGAACATATTCGAGGGGTTGATTGTGGAGGGGTACTACGTGTGCTCCTGGAACGAAAACTTGCTCGAATTTTAGGCCGAAAGGAAATTCCCGGCCGACCGTTGATCTATGCCACAACCAAACGGTTTTTGGAAGTTTTTGATTTAAAAAATCTAAGAGAACTGCCTACCCCCAAGGAAATAGAAGAGCTCGGGTCTTCTGAGCAAAATGATACACCCTTGGAACCCGAAACGGAGTCTCCCAAAGAAACCCTATCGGAAAATAAAAATGAACCGGATAACACAAAAATATCCGAACCAAGCGAAAATGAAAAACACTCTCATATCGCGGACACGGATTTTGAAGAGATAACAAATGATAATGGAAATAATTCTTGACTGAAAGTTACCAAGCAATTATGTATAACGAGTTTTAACGTATCCAAAATTTGTGCGTCGTGCAGATCACTGTTCTAAATATTATTCATACCGGTGTATTAAATTATTAGAAGGCTGTATGCCCGATCTTGAAACCAGGTCAGGCATAATAAATACATGTTCGAAATGATTCGTTGACCAAAATATGCAACTTAAGACATAAGGAGTATTCATGAATAGATCAGATCTGATTGGAGTCCTGAAGAGAGAACTAAATCTAAGCAGAAAAGATGCTGAAAAAGTTATTCATGTTTTCTTTGACTCAATTATAAATACACTGAGAAAAGGTGAGCGGGTTGAGATCAGAGGATTTGGCAGCTTCACAGTTAATTCTTACAAACCATATGTGGGCCGAAATCCAAAAACAGGTACACAAATAGAAGTCCCGGCAAAAAAACTACCGTTTTTTAAAGTCGGTAAAGAACTTAAAGAAAGAGTTGATACTCAGAATTAACGACCCCTTAAACGGCATTAAACAGTTTTCACTCAGTAAACAGCACTACAGAAGTGATTAGAACTGTAGAATAATACCAAGGAGTTGGGACATAGTCCCAACTTTTTTTTATGTATATTTATTGACGGTCTCGTAAAAAGTCCAACTTCTGCGTTGTGCTGCATTTCGCAATCATTCAACGTACTATAAGTACGCTTCATGATTACGAAATTTGCACGCCTTGAATTTGAACTTTTTACGAAACCGTCTCATTCGGATTTTTTATGAAATCATCTTTATTAATTGTTGTCTAAAAACCTGGACATCGGCATGCGGGCAGTACGGTCCGGTCTTATATCATCAACAATCCTGACTTCTATTTTCCGTCTTCTATCTTTCAATTCTATGATATCATCTGCCTTAAGCTCTTTTTTCACTCTCACAAACCCGCAGCACAATCCTCGCGGATTGAATTCTTCCGGTTTGTCAGGACTCGAGATGCTGTATATCCTGTCTTTAAAACGCCCTATTCCAATATCTGTCGCACAGGTTAAAACTTTACCAATACTATTTCCTATGGAATCAATAACTTCGGCCGGATCAGAGGTTGAAACCTTACGGAGATCATTACCGGCAAATGCATAAGTATATTCAGGCGCATGCCCATTTAAAAGTTGGCTGTCCCCGATAAATTCCTTTGTAAAAGCGTTTCCATTCAATTCAAATGGAAGAGCAAAATGCCAGGGATGGTTAATAAACAGCCATCGTCCGATGTCCTGGTGTGAAAGAGGAAGCACGGCACCCGCCCTCAAAGAATCCCGAGCTGCCAAACCGCATGGAGTGATCCCGTAATCGTGTCCTGCTGACACTATCATTTCCCAAAGTTTTACAATATGATCATTTTCGATAAATATTTCAAAACCGAATTCACCTGTATACCCTGTTCTGGATAGTAAGATTGGAGTTCCGTCTATAAGTTTGACGTCGGCAGCAAGACTGGAGGCTGAATCGAAATGCCCTTTAAATGAAAAATATGGCATTTTTTCAAACACTTTATCAGGATCGGCAAGGATTTTTTTCATAACCAACGCGGACATGGGACCCTGTATATCCATTTTACCGACTTGATCTGTTAGATCCATCAGCTCAACATTTCTTTCCCCGCTGTTTGCAGCAAGGTAGTGGTTAGTCTCAGCCCCCATTCCCGCGTTTACAACAGCTATATATGAATTTTCCTTTAGTTGAAAAATAATGGTATCATCAAGAACGTTACCCTGTTCATCGAGAAAAGCGCCATATGCACACCTGCCTGGATAAAGGGGTTTTCTGCTTTTACCAACGCATCGATTCATATCATTTGTAAAACAATGCTGGAGCAGTTCAAGTGCGTCATCACCGCTGACCAGAACCGCAGCCATATGGCTGGTATCAAATATTCCGGCTTTTGTTAGAACAGCCAGATGTTCCTCCTTTACCGATGAGTACCACAACGGCATTTCATATCCCCCAAAATCAGCCATATTCGCCCCGTTATTAAGATGCCATTCATGGAGCGGTGTTTTTTTTACTTTTGCAGCCATTTAGATCTCCTTTCAGATACATTGAAATTTAGATTTTTAGTTCTGTAAAACTGCTCAGCTTCAAATGGCGGAAACAGAATTATAAATTTCAGCCTCATTAATGGTATTTGATGTATATGTCAATATTTTATTTATTTATTTTTGTTTTCATTAATATTTATTAATAATATAAGGCATACCATCAATAACATTGGGCGAAGTAAGATCAAATAGATGATGAATTGGTATGAATATTTGTTTTCTTGATTTCTCATACCGCTCTGAAATGAATGGAAATTACTGAAAAAACAGGAGGGTTAATGATTGTCAGGGCGCATTTGTTTTACTTATCCAGTTCACGCCTGACAGCTTTCGCTATATCTCCAAATAAATATGGCTTTTTAACATAGGCTCCGGCTCCTAATTTCTGAGCCTCTTTTATACGTTTTGTTTCAGAATATCCGGAAACGATGATGGCTTTTTGTTCCGGATGAAATTTAAGAATTCTTTTATAGGTTTCAAGGCCATCGATTCCGGGGGTCATAATCATGTCAAGAATTAACAGATCCGCGGAACTGTTTTCCATATATTCCACAGCCTGTTCACCGCTTGAAAACACCTCAACAGAATACCCGAGTTTTTTCAGTATTTTCGTAGCAATCTCTCTTTGTTCTTTTACATCATCGACAACAGCGACCCTTTCACCATGTGCCTTATATTCATCCACAGCGGATACCCGGTCTTTTTTTACGGGTTCTTCCCTTGTGACAGGAAAATACAGGGTAAAAGTAGAACCTTTTCCTTCAACACTTTTAATATCGATATATCCGTTATGGTCGCCCACAGTCCCCCACACCACAGCCATGCCCAATCCGGTCCCGCTCCTGCCCATAATCTTTTTTGTATAAAACGGTTCAAAAATTCTTTCCATATCATCCGGTGAGATCCCTGTTCCGGTATCAGATACGGATAATGTTATATAATCTCCTTCTTTCACATCCACGTATCCTTTTACGGGTTTATCAATATATTGATTACGGGTTGCGACAGTAATTAAGCCGTTATCATGGATTGCCTCCGCAGCGTTTGAAACCAAATTCATCACTGTTTTTGAAAGATGAACAGGAGAGCCTAAAATGTTTAAAAGCTTACTTTCAAGATCCTCTTCAACCCGAACATGGGGATGATATTTCTGAAGATTCTTAAATTCGGGACTTTTTAAGTATTCTGCAGTGATTTCATTAAGATTTATAATTTCTTTTGTAAAAACACCTCTCCTGGCAAGGGTCAGTAAATCCTGAACAATAGCAGCCGCCTTTTCACCTGATTGCTGGATTGTCATGATCGGTTTTCGTAAATAACTGTCTTCCGGCAAATCCAAAAGCAGCAGTTCCGGATAACTCACAAGCCCGGCCAGAATGTTGTTCAAATCATGGGCGACTCCGCCAGCAAGAGTTCCGATCGCTTCCATTTTTTTCGCGTGCTGAAGCTGAATTTCCATTCTATTTTTCTCTTCCGCAGCCTCTTTACGTTTTGTGATATCTCTGGCTATGCTTAAAACAGCAGGCTTCCCGTCATATTCAATAATGCTGCTGCTTAATTCTGATGGTATTATTGAACCGTCTTTTCTAACATGTGTCGTATCGGTAATAATGTGACCTTGCGCGCGAATCTCTTCTACTCTGGTTTTTACACGGGCAGCGCGCTTACGTGTAGTAATACCCGCCGGAGACATTTCCAGAAGTTCTTCTTTACTGTATCCATAGCGTTTCAATGCCACCTTATTTGCATCAAGAAACCGCCGGCCCATATCATGAACAAAAATAGCATCCGCGGCATTGTCAAAAAGAGTCCGGTACCTTTTTTCCGATTCATAAAGTGCCCTTTCAATAAGCCTGCGCTCAGTGATATCCCGGAGAATGCCGCGAAATCCGGTCTTGTTTCCATTTTCATCTTTTCTCAGGGTTACTGATACCTCTATATGTATATCGGTCCCGTCCTTTTTTGTCAGTGACCAGTGAATACCCTTCTCAGGTTTTTCCGTGATATATACTTTATTAAAAACCTCATAAATATTTTCCGCGAGTTCCTGGTTTATAAAATTCCTGTTGCTCCTGCCGATAATTTCATGATTTTCATATCCTGTGATTTTGGTAACCGCATCATTTACAAATTCAAAATTACCGGTAAAATCGACCTCATAATAGCCTTCATCAATGCTTTCAAGTATTGTTCGATATTTTTCCTCGCTCTCTTTGAGCGCTTTTTCGGTTCTCTTTGTTTCAATCGCAATAGCAATTTGTTCTGTAACGGATTCTAAGAGTGAAATATCTTCCATTGAAAACATATCACTCCGGGTATAGCTTTGCAGAGCTACAACCCCTATTACTTCTCCTTTAATTTCAAGAGGGACTCCCAGCCAGATTTTTGGAATTGTTCCAAGATCATCTTCTTCTGAGCTGCTATATTTGTTTTTGATTTCATGTTCTTGATACAGGTATGGTTTTTTCGAATTTATCACCTTCGCGGTAAGAGAACTTGAATGACTTGCGTTGATAATAAGAAAATGTTCATCTTTTTCGTCAACAAAATATGGAAATGAAATGATATCTTCTGTCTTATCATATAACGCGATATAAAAGTTGGTTGTATCAATGATTGTAGTGAGTGATTCATGTATAATAACAAACAGCTCATCAAGACTTTTGGTTGAATTTACCGCCCGGGAGATATTATACAGCGCGTTAAGTATTTGATTTGCTTTTTTCTGTTCAGAAATATTGCGATAAATCGCATAACCACCAAGTTGTTCTTTCCCCACTATTATTGGCGCGCCGATAGTAGACACATATACGGGTGTAAAATCTTTTTTTCTTCGTTTGGATTCAAAAGAGATTCTTCTGCCTTCAGCCAGATCTTCTGTATATGCGTTAGCCTCTTTGATCAATTCATCGGGTGCAACCAGGTCATCCAGGTATTTTCCGGTTGCTTCTTCCTGGCTGTATCCAAATAACTTCGTGAATTCTGGATTGATCCTCAATACCATACTATGATTATCAATAATGACTATCGCTTCCTGGGCACTGTTAAAGAGTTCTTCAAGACGAGCCTTTTCAATTATAAGTTCTTCCTCCGCCCTTTTTCTCTCTATCGCTATAGCCACCTGATCAGATACCGAAAGAAGGATATCCATATCTTTTTTACTAAAGAGGTCAGGATCAGAATAGCTCTGAACGGTCATTACACCAATGACTTCACTTTTTACTTTCAATGGAACGCCGAGCCATACCTCGGCGGGTGTACCTATCCAATTCTTTCCTTTTCCTTTCAGCTGTTTAATCCGTTCCCCCATTTTAATCATAACCGGTTTCCCGGTTCTTATAACCCTGGCTGTAAGTGAGGGTGTATCATTAATATCCGGTATTTCCTGGTAAGCATTCATTGATGAATCAAACTCATCAACATAAAACGGGAAGTTCAATGAACATGTTTCCTTATTATAAAGCGCAATATAAAAATTGGTGGTATCAATTATTTTTCCAAGGGATTTATAAATCGACCGAAATAAATCTCCAAGATTAAACGTAGTATTTACGGCATTAGATATGGTAAACAGCGTTTGATTTATCTCTTCTGTACGTTTCTGCTCTTTTAACATATCATCAAAATCGATTTTCATTAATGATATGGCCTCAAACACCGGACGGAATGGATGGGATGAATCAATTTCCTTTAAATAATCAAATCCATATTCATCCCGGTTGATATCGCCCAGGATGTGCAAAAACTCAGATAAATACTGCCTTTGCTGTTCATTTGTAAAACCAGTTTTCATGGCTTCCGGATCATTCCGATTTTTTTCTGGCAAGACATACTCTTGGCTATTCATACCCGCTATATTAACCGCACTCGAGCCGGATTTCAAAATTTCAGATCTTTGTTTTATGGCTTCTTCATAATTTTTCACCAGAAGCATCGGGAAAGGAGATCGATGGAAGTATTTGCCGACATCCATGTTTAGTTTAACCCAAATTGAGGCATTAAAGCCAATAAAAGCTTCCAAACGGTCTGCGCCCTCACGCATCCTATGAATAAAAATATTCCTTACTTCCCTTTCCGGTTTACCACTAATGTTTAAATAATCTTTTAATTCAAAATATTTTTTATCCCGCCCGAATACCATATTTATTAACGTTGAACGTTCTTCAAAGAATTTTTCCATACCCTCCATATCTGCCTTCCCGTTTGGTATGGATAACAGAGTATCCTCTCCGATAATCTTGAAGGTTACTGAATATCCTTCTCCCAAACTGATATCCGTCCATTCGGGTTTTATGGTTATCGGTAATCCGGTAAGATGGCAGGTTTCACTTAGAATTGATTTTCTGTTTTTTTTCATGACAGACCTGTATAACAAATTA
>JAUVGT010000214.1 GCA_030593645.1 Deltaproteobacteria bacterium | reverse complement strand
TCATTCAACTCCCCTGTTAAATAAAAAGACAGATTTAACAGGGCGGGTCCGATAAGTACGCTTCATGATTACGAAATTTGCACGCCTTGAATTTGAACTCTTTACGAAACCGTCACATTCGGACTTTTTACGAGACCATCAGGATTTAAAAAATGAAAATTGAGATGAATCCTTCAGACTGAGAGGTTGAAAGGTTTGGAATGGTGAAATGTTGGAAGAATGGAATAATTAATAACCACTCCTGGTGACTATTGATATGATTCAAATCGTAGGAGCATCCCTTGTGGGTGCCTTTTTTAGCTTCTACCGGTGTCGGGGTCGGTATCGGAATCGTCTTTACTCATTTATGTAAAATAAAAAGCAGACACGTAGGCGAAGGCTACGCCCGCACAAGCCTGCCCTGTATTTTTTTTAATCACTTGAACCCTCGGCCCCTCGAATCCTTGAACCCTGCCTTTCATTCTATGAAAGGCTTACAATCCCTTTTCAAATTCCAGAAGAGAGTGGCCGTAGCGGTGAGTGGAGAAGTCTGCCTTACAGGCTTTGAAATAATGCGTCCAAAATAACTCTATGGCCCGAAATCTCTTGGAACTGGATGCTGCGGCACCGGCAACATAAATCTTAACATTAGAGAGGTTGGGAATCATTTTTTGCCTTTTTCGGTTTTCAATCACATTCGAAATATATTTGTTTGTGATCCTGACCTTATCAAACTTATATTCTTTAGAATCCTGGATCATATCCGAAAAAATCACGAGAATCTTTTGCCGTTTCTTTTCATTATGGAAAATGGTGTCTGCAATGTTCAATGAGTTCAGGATTTCCGTATAAGGAGTACCGCGCTTTTGTTTTAGAAGCCGGTTTACCGCATTGCGCACTTTCTTTTTTTTCCCGGATAATTCCTGTTCAAATTTCAGACGGTTCACCCATATGCTCGATTCCGGAAGCTCTTCGTCTACTGCCGGTTTGAAATCGATATAGGAATGACTGGTTATGGTTCCCACGACAATACGGTCCCCCTCTCGAAAACTTTTATATACTTTATTAAATGCGTTTCGATAAACCGTACGCCTCGCTTCATTTGTGCTTCCCGACATGTCGATAAATACAATAATCACCCGTGGATCTTTATCATCACCGAAGATTGAAGATGCGTCTGCGTTCTGATTCATTAAACCCAAAATAAGAACAGAACCCAATAGGATGAACCTTAAAAAATTATATCTCCACCGTCTCATTGGTGTATACCTCCAAAAATCGAAAAAAGAGGGTTTATTACTTCTCAAATTTCGCGCCAACCCCCTGCTTTCGCATTTTACTGGTCGCGTTCAGCAGTTCCTGGTTTGTTTCCTGTGTTTTAAAATTGATGTCCATCGTGTGCTCTGTTTCAAAAGATTGGGGTTTTGTATGATCAGGCCGTTCCCGCTGATTAATCTTTCGATAGTAATAGATGAGTTCCTGGACTTCCTGGTGAATCCGGTCTACTTCCTGCTGCTGCTCCGTCAAAATTTCGTTGTGTTTTGACTCTATGGCACGCATGGATTTATTCAGCTGGTTGGTCCGTTGGTGCAGATGCGCCAGTAAGGGGTCTTCATCATGGGCAAAGAAGGAACATAATGTGGCCGCTGCCAATATCACAAGGTTTATGCCGACAAACGCGGGGCCGATAAATTTTTCAATTTTTGCGGTGGCGTGACCTTCAACCGGAACAGCGTCTGTTGCGGCGAGACCTTCGGCAGCTTCTGATGCAGCGGCGGCGATACTTTCAAGATACTCAACACGTACATACCCGATGGCAATCAGGCCAGCGATTGTAATGATAAATAAAGCGGCTACACCGATACCGCTCTTCCACCAGGGTTCAGAACCGCGTTTCAAGAGAATTCCAACAGCATGGGCAATCCATGGAATGGCCACAGCCACACCTATAGCCATGATATATGTAAGGGCCTGGTTTTCACGGAACACGGCAAATGCGAGAGTGTTCATTGGAATTTCAGCCAGTACAAAAAGAAGCATCAGGAAGAAGTATTTCCCTCTCGACAGCTCCACGTTGGGTTCTGACCGCTCAATCTTAGCAGAGTGATTATCATAGTCCTTTGAGATTCTTTCATAATCCTTAAGCAGAGGTTTATGCTGTCCATTGAACTTCTCCAGCTTGGGCCCGTATTTGGCCGTTACCTGCCGAGCTTCATGCCGGGCCATTGCCATCATCTCCAGTTCGAATTGAGAGGGATTCGGATCATTAATCGCGGGAATGTTGTTTTTTGCGTCAATCTTTGCATTTTGTTTAACCTGACTTTTTTTATACATTCTTTCCTTCCTCCTTAAAATGAATCCCGGAAAAGCAGCATGGATAAAATGACAAAGGTGAAATTGATTTTCATGTATCTTTTTATATTCAAAATACCATTGTGTCAAGAATATTAAATACACATATATTGCTTCAGCAGAAAGTTCTCTTTAATCAATTTTTAATAGAACCGATTTTATTCATTTTTTTATCATAATACTCTAATGAAAATTAATTTTTCAGACTTCTTAATTTAGGAAAAGTGTATACAATAGTATCCTTTTTTGTAATGTATCTGCCCATATTACATCAGTTTCTTCAATTCTTCAAATTTCATTTTCAGCCCGCCAAACAGTTCAGCCAGTCCCACCATTTGATTACTATCGGCACGATACTCAATCTGTTCTAATGCTTGATGCAGCTCCATGAATCCCATGTTCCCGGAGGCACCCTTAAAGGAATGAGAAATATCAATTATATTTTCAATATTTCCTTCATTAAGCGCGCTCTGTAATTTTTTCAAATCGTCTTTACCGGTTTCAAAAAAAAGGACCAGAAGTTCTCGATACTCTTCTTCTTCCAATTCCAGTCTATCTGCCAACTCCTTAATGTTCATATACTGTTCCTGTTATTATATTTTTCTCTCACTTTTCGTCCCCATCAAATCGGCATCATACCCAGACAAAGACCACCGGGTCCCATGTGCGCCGTAAGCGTGGGACCCAATTCAACAATTTTTATCTCATCAGGATCTTTTGATATTCTATCTGCGATTTGTTCTTTTAATAAATAAGCATTATCATCGGCATCTGCGTGGGCAATCCAGATTTCAAAATCTGTACCATACGCGTCATATCCTTCAACAGCCAATTGGATGGTTCTTTCGATGGCAGATAGTTTCCCCCTGCGTTTTGCGATGGGTATAAGTTTGCCGTTTGATAATGTAATAATCGGTTTAATATCGAGCATACTCCCAACCAGCGAAGAAAAGATATTCAGCTTACCCGCCCTTTTCAACCAATAAAGGTTCTCTACCATAAAAAACAGGAAACCGCCCTTTATGTGCGGGTCCAGGAGATTGGGTATTTCGTCAACACTTCTATTGTTAGCCAGCAGCTCACATGCTCTTTTAACGATCAGTCCCTGTCCAACTGAAACGTTCTTTGTATCCACCACAGTAATCTTATCAGCTATATCAATGGGCAGTAAATTCAGAGAATTTTTTGCACTTATGAAGCTGTTGGATAATTCACTTGAAACATGAAAAGAGATGATTTGATCATACATTTTACTTAAGTATTCATAAACCCCCGAATACTCATTGGGTAATGGGGGTATGGTTTTCACTTCTATATTGTCATGCATATAGTTAACGACATCCTGGTTTGTAATTCCAACCCCATGAAGTTTATCCTTTCCTTCCACAATAATATGAACAGGTACAACATGTATCCCCATCTTTGAAATTATTCCTTCCGGGAAATCAGCCGCGCTGTCAATAACAATTCCGATACGACTCGCCATGATATAATCCTTACAGTTGAATACGTGGGAAAGAAAAAAGTCAGGATCACCCTCTAAATTGTATAAAAAAATGCGAAGTTACTGAAAGTGTTGACATATGCTCTATTGTTATCATATTTACGATGGTGATGCAATTAAAAGTATGGAACAGATAACCCTGGTTTTTTAACACGGAATTTTATAAAAATCGTACACATGGTCGTAAAAATTTTTAAAATAGCCGGTTTGTTTTTCGCCTTTCTTATTATTGCCGGGCTCAGCGCCTATTTTACCCTTTCCATTATGGTTAAAAGTGAAGATACTGTTATCGTGCCTCATTTTGTTGGAAAGGACATAATATATGTTCTTGAGTTCATGGATGAACTCGGTTTGAATACAAGGGTAAAAGGATCTGAGTTCAGTAATGTTGTCCCCAAAAATCATATCATTTTCCAGGATCCTGAACCCGGTACTGAAATAAAAAAAGGCCGCGATGTAAAAATCATCATCTCAAAGGGAACCAGCACGGTTCTAATACCGAATCTGCAGGGCCGTTCAGCTCAGCAGGCCCGAATCATATTTGAAGAAAACGATTTATGCTGGGGCCAAATATCAAAAATATATCATGATAGTATTGAAAAAGACGACGTCATTACTCAGTTCCCGTACCCGGGTTCCAAGGTAAAAAAAGGCCGGTGTGTTGATCTGCTTATTAGCCTGGGCATACGTCCAAAAGCTTATTACATGCCCGATCTGACAGGCTTGTCTCTTGAAGAAGCGATACTTCTGATTGAAGAAAATAACCTGCTGTACAGTGAAACACGGTTGGTTTATGATGAAGATAAACCGATAAACATTATCATATCCCAGGAACCGCAGGCCGGCCACCGAGTGATTGAAGAGAGCCTTGTTAACCTGGCTATCAATCGAAAAGTCTTTAATTCAGATGAAGACTACCCATTTGAAAATCCGGAACGTATTTTGAATTACAGACTGACAAATGGCTTCCTGAAAAGGCACATACGCGTCCAAATGAACAGTGACGGCTTATCATTTGATCTCTTTAACGAATATATTAAACCGGGTAATGAGATCTGGGTACTGGTTCCGGGTGATACAGAATGCACTGTAATTCTATGGGAAGATGATAAGCTGATTAAAACATTGATTTACAATGCATGGTAATTTGAGCAGGGATCAATTAACCCATAAGAAACCATAGCTACTAAAATTTATTTATTAGGAGAAACCTTATTTATGAAACTCATTGCACCTTCAATTTTATCCGCAGACTTTTCAATTCTTGGGCAGGAAATCAACGCTATTGAACAGGGTGGAGCTGACTGGATACACGCGGATGTGATGGACGGCCATTATGTACCGAATATTACATTTGGTCCGATGGTTGTGGAAGCCGTCAAAAGAATAACCGACCTGCCGATAGACGTGCATCTTATGATAGAAAACCCCGATCAATATATTCCGGATTTTGTAAAAGCCGGTGCCGCATGGATTTCAGTTCACGCGGAAACCTGTATCCATTTAAACCGGGCGATCCAGCTCATCAAGGAAACCGGAAGTAAGGCCGGTGTTGCGTTAAACCCTTCCACACCATTATCTTCGATTGAATGGGTTCTTGAAGATCTTGATTATGTTTTGATCATGAGTGTAAACCCGGGTTTTGGAGGACAAAAATTTATTCCAAACTCTTTGGATAAAATCCGGAAACTGAAACATATGATTCAGGACCGGAAACTTTCGACATTGATTCAAATTGATGGCGGGGTCAACAAAAAAACGATTGATGAAATTAATAAAGCCGGGACAGATGTATTTGTTGCCGGGTCGGCTATTTTTGGAAGTCCGGATTACAAAGAAACAATCACCGCTTTCAAAAGGATAATCGGATAAGGGCATTACCGAATCATTACAATGGCTAAAAAGAGGCAAATAAATGTCGAGCAATAAAAACAACCGAAAAGTACTCGTGATACATGGTCCGAACCTGAATATGCTGGGAACAAGGGAACCGGATACTTATGGAACGCTCACTCTTGAGGAGATCAATCAGGACCTTGCAGTGCTCGGGAAAAAACTGGGTATTGAAGTGAAAACGTTTCAATCAAACCATGAAGGGGAAATCGTTGAAAAAGTACAGAAGGCTTCACAAGAATACAGCGGCCTGATTATTAATCCCGCGGCCTATACACACACCAGTATCGCAATCCGCGACGCGATTCTTTTACTCGATTTCCCGGTAATAGAAATTCACATTTCCAATGTGTATAAACGGGATGAATTCCGCCATAAATCCATGATATCAGATATTGTCCATGGAAAAATCACCGGTTTCGGTGCTTATGGGTACCAAATGGCTTTAAATGCCATCGCGCAAATGCATTAAAAAGATGAACGTTCATTTTTTTATCTATTCATGCTTCCCTGGATATAGCCTTCCAGGTCGACGGCGGTGTGAACAAATCCAATCTGTCTGAACTTGGTGATCATTGCTTCCCTGTTTTCTTTTTTCATCATATTTTCAATTTCATCAGGATCTATCTCTATCCTTGCCGTATCACCATGCAGGCGAACACGGCAGGACCGAAAACCAAGATTCAGAATAAAATCCTCGGCTTTTTCAATTTTTTTTAAATCTTCAACGGTTATTACAGAACCATAAGGAATTCGAGTAGCCAGGCACGCCTGGCTCGGTTTGTTCCATGCCGGCAGCCCCATTTCTTTTGAAAGTTCACGAATTTCTTTTTTTGATAAGCCGGCATCAGCCAGGGGTGATTTAACATCCATTTCCAGTGCCGCTTTCAATCCCGGCCGGTAATCATCCAGATCATCCAGGTTAACACCATGGGCAATTGTTTTAATTTTAAGCTCCTGAGCGATCTTCTTCAATTCCACGATCATATTTTTTTTGCATACATAGCACCGGTCCCGGTTATTCACGACAAACTCCGGCATATCCATCTCTGACGATTCGATAACCATATGCCTGATACCGGATCTCTTTACAAAATCTACCGCTGAATCGAACTCTCTTAAAGGGTGAACCTGAGATTTTGCTGTAACAGCCACAAGTTTTTCTTTGAGTGCTTCCTGTGCCACGGCAAGGAGAAGCATGCTGTCTACACCGCCTGAAAATGCGACAAGCAATGAATCGAATTGCTTTAACATCGAAATCAGTTTTTCTTTTTTTTCTTTGATGGTCATTTTTCTAAACCCTTAGGGCTCGGCTGATTTTCTGGTTAAATTTCTCCCGCGCGCAAACAGGCTTGCAGATGAGACTCATCCTCAGTACCCGGAGGCGGCAAGAGCTCCGGTATTTTCTTTTTACATCGTTCTATTGCATGGGGACAGCGCGTATGAAAACAGCAGCCTGGTGGCGGATGAACAGGAGACGGAACATCGCCATGAAGCACCTGTTTCTCATTTTTCTTTGCCGGGTCAGGAACCGGGATTGCTGATATCAACGCGCGGGTATATGGATGGATCGGATTTTCATAAATATCATCCGCTTCTGCGATCTCCACAATCTTACCCAGGTACATGACCGCGATCCTGTCGGACATGTGCTTGACAACAGCCAGGTCGTGGGCGATAAACAGATAAGTAAGATCCATCTCTTCCTGGAGTTCCAAAAGCAGGTTTAATATCTGGGACTGTATTGACACGTCCAAAGCAGACACCGGTTCATCACATATGATCATTTTCGGTTTTAAAGCAATCGCCCGGGCAATCCCGATCCGCTGGCGCTGACCGCCGCTGAATTCATGGGGAAAACGATTGGCTGCTTTTTCCGGCAATCCGATGCGGTTTATCAATTTTTTTACTTCTATCTTCCGCTCTTCTCTTGAACCAATTTTGTGAATGATAAATGGTTCTTCAATAATTCTGCCAACAGTATGACGCGAGTTTAAAGATTCAAAAGGATCTTGGAATATCATCTGAATATCCCTTCGTAATTCGCGCATTTCTCCTGAGGGCAGGCTTGGGATGTTTTTTTTTCTAAAAATAACCCTGCCCGTTGTAGGCTTATACAACCCGGTTATCGTACGGCCGATGGTTGTTTTACCACATCCTGATTCACCCACAAGACCCAATGTTTCGCCGGGCTTGATTTGAAAGGACACTCCATCCACGGCATACACATTTCCAACTCGTCTTCGAAAAATACCGGCAAGAACAGGAAAATGCATTTTCAGATCATTTACATCAAGTATGTATTCAGACATTGATAGAAGTTCCGTATTCAACCCAGATAAACTGAAACCCTCCATTGTATGATAATGAACGACGCGTTAGTAAAAATCCGGGTCCAAAGAGCCCGGCTTTGACTTGTCCGCCATAGCTTTAGCGGCGGTGGATCACCCCTCTAAGGGGATTTAACAAGTGCCTAAAGTGCGCTAAAGTGACTAAAATGCCTAAAGTTAATGAATCCTGTCTGTTTTTTATTTAAAAGATGGAGCTTATAGCGACTCCGAGACTTTAGTTGTTCCGTTGAAAATCAAGCTTTTTTTTATTTGAGTCTATTTTATGTCTCAAATTACATAGAAATAGAT
>JAUVGT010000322.1 GCA_030593645.1 Deltaproteobacteria bacterium | reverse complement strand
TTTCCCATGAAGCCGCCCTCACTGTTTGCACCGGATGCGTCCCCAAATACAGTGTTCATTTCAACACATTCATCCTTATACATCATGGAACCGGCTTCAGCCACTGCGCTTTCCCCGGGATCAAGTTCAATCTCCACGAACTGCATTTCAGCCCCCAGGATTTTAAAATCGATTTCATCAGCACTGCCCGCGGTAAGCGGCGGCGGCAAAGGTGCAGCTCCCTTGGAAGAACTCAGTTCGGCAATCTGGATGATTGGAAGCCACTCCGCATATCCCTCCCGCCATGCGAACCCGTTGGGATTTTCTTTTGCTTTCGCGATGGCTTGCGCTTTATCAAAAGGACCGATCTGGTTGCCGTCATAACTTAAATACCATTGTGACATTTTTTATCCTCCCTGCTGGTTACATTAAAAAAACTATTAAACTTCATTGAAATATGGTATCAGTTAGAAATGGTAAAATAGGATTAACAAACAAAATACAAACCTATTAAAGGTCAGACTATCACGAATGACAGAGGTTTCGAGTCTCTGAAAAATATACTGTATAATAAAAAAACGGGTTCATATTATAAACGGATCTGTATAAGAATCATCTTTTCATATCAAATTTTGCTGTATCGCCTCTGTCATGTCAAGCAAAAACATTGGGCTGTAAATTACCGAAACTCAAAAACCATAAAGATTTCAGAAAATTTTAACATCCAGATATACTATGTTTGTGAACAGCATATCGAGGCAGACCATTATGAAAAATAGTAATAAATCTCATTTGCGGATTTTTGATTCAATGATTTTAACCGGAATAGGGCTTGCGGCTTTTTACTGGATCTGTGAATCATTTATGTATTTTTTTCTATCTCCGGATATGAATTTTTTTCAATATCTGCTTGGCCCGGATCTTTTTAATACCTGGACACGCCTGCTGGTGTTGTGCCTTTTTGTCATTTTTGGTTCACATGTTCAATACACGTTTAACATCCAAAAAATAACCGACAAAACCCTACATGAGAGTGAGAGAAAATATCGTGAAATTATAGAAAATATCGCAGAAGGGTTTTTTGAAACAGATCTTGAAGGAAAAATAACATTTTTCAACAAATCGGTGTGTAATATTCTGGGTTATGGCACAGCCGAATTGACGGGTATGAATAATCGTGATTTTTCCTCACCTGAAACTTCAAAAAGGATATATAGAATATGGAATAATGTTTACAAGACTGGAATACCTGCCAATCATAAGGTTTACGAGCTTATCAGGAAAGATGGAAGTATTGCGTCCGTAGAAATATCAACATATCTTGTCAGGGATCAGCATGAACAGCCTATCGGATTCAGGGGCGTGGCAAGAGATATCTCGGTTCGTCTAAAAGCGGAACAGGACAGGGAAAGGCTTGAAAATCAGTTAAGGCAATCTCGAAAAATGGAGGCCATTGGTAATCTTGCCGGCGGAATCGCTCATGATTTCAATAATATCCTGATGGGTATCCAGGGGAATATTTCATTGATGCTATATAAATTAGATAAGGAAAACCCATATTATAATAGATTGACAACCATTGAAAGGTATATTGAAAACGGGGCGGCCCAGACCAAACAGCTTCTCGGGTTTACCAGAAGCGGGAAGTACAATGTTAAGGCAACCGATATGAATGAGCTGATCAGAAGAGTAACGCGGATGTTCAGCCGTATGAAAAAAGAAATAAAAATCAGTACTGAATACCTAAAAACGACCTGGTTTGTGGAAGTTGATCAATCGCAGATCGAACAGGTATTGTTGAATCTTTTTATAAATTCATGGCATGCCATGCCCGAGGGGGGAGAGATTTCCCTGATGACCGAAGATTTTATTATCACCGAAAATCTATCCGGCTCATATCATTTAAGGCCGGGCAGGTATATCAGAATGTCGGTATCTGATACAGGGGTGGGGATCGATAAGGACATTCAAGAGAAAATTTTTGATCCCTTTTTTACCACAAAAAAAATGGGACAGGGCACAGGCCTGGGACTGTCAACAGCTTCAGATATCATTAAAAACCACGGCGGAACAATTGACATATCAAGCGAATTCGGAAAAGGTTCGACTTTTTATATATATCTGCCTGCTTCTGAAAGGGTGTTAATAGAAGAGGTTGAAATGATACCCGAATTACAGAAGGGGGTTGAAACGATTCTGTTTGTGGATGATGAAGCGATGATCATGGAAGTGGGACAGGAGATTCTGGAAGCACTCGGTTACAAAGTAATGATGGCGAAAACCGGTAATGAAGCGATCGCGCTTTTTGAAAAGAATAAAGATGAGATAGATATGATTATACTTGATATGGTAATGCCGGGAATGGGCGCGGTTGAGATATATGAAAAACTTAAAAAAACCGATCCGGACGTGAAAGTACTTTTAACGAGCGGTTACAGCATCCGGGGACAGGCCGGCGATATAATGGCCAGCGGATGTGACGGATTTATTCAAAAACCCTTTAAAATGAGGCATTTGTCCGTAAAAATCAGAGAAGTGATAGATGGAGAATAATAGAAGTGGTATCAACACCTCCTCTCAGGCTCAATTTCTGTGTTGGAACAATCCGCCTTGAACTTGAACCCGATCGAAGGTTTTGAAACCACTTCTAATGGATTGGGTTTACTACCATTTTTTCTCAGTATGCTAAAACCATTTCTAGATTCATGTGTCGACAGGATCACGCATGATGAGCTCAATAGCTGTTTTTGCTGATTCCGCGGTCTGAGGAAATACATGAGACAGCGCTTTGATATGCCTTAAGCTATCAGCTGTTCGATATACCAGCCTGGCAAAGGTGCCTTCCTCCATTTCTGCAATGACTGTTACTTTTTCCCACGGCATGCCATTGGCCCAGTTGTATACAGCCACCACAGGTCTGATAAACAATTGTTTTATTTCAAAACCATGCGCGGACATGTGTTTTTGAAAGGGTTTTAATTCTTTTTTAACTTCGTAATAGGCAGCCATTAGATCCTTTGGTAACAATTTACTTACCAGGTGATCTTTTGGTTCGCGTTCATCGACAAACATCGCGATTATTGCCGCAAGAAAAGAGGGGTTCTGATCCGATATCATTCCTTTTCTCAACCCTTCCGCGATGAGGAGCGGGTGGTCCAGCCTCAGTTTTGAAGCCCAATGGCCGTCATCAGTCAATTCTCCATTTAGTGCAGCGTAGTTTTCTTCCGTCAGAAACTCGAGGTGCCTTTTAAAATCGTTCCACAGAAATTTTTTGTCATAAAGAAAAGGTTTGCCGGGTTGACTTTTAAGGTGAAGGTATGTGGCAAATGATTTTTCAAGAAGATCTTCAACCTGTTCAGGTGTGTGAGACAAAAGCAGGTTTAAAACCATTGAAAAGTTGATCCTGATCTGGCTGATCACATCTGAAGGGGTCGATGTAAAAAGTTTTGCGATCAGACCGATATTCATATATTTACCGGGGACTGCCATGGCAAAACCGATATTATCCATTCCGCGCCTCCCGGCCCTTCCGGTCATCTGATGAAATTCGGTTGAAGTCAGTGGAAGGAATTCCACGCCATTATACCTGTCTGAGTTTAAAAACGCGATGGTTCGCGCGGGAAAATTCACACCTGCCGCTACAGTGGAAGTCGCGAAAATGGCTTCAAGAAGTCCTTCAGACATCAGCGTTTCAAGTAGCAGCTTCCAGGCCGGGAGCTGGCCGCTGTGGTGAGCGCCAATTGCAAGATGCTCAAGAAGACATAGCTGACGGTGTTTTGAAATGTGGGAACTCGCGGAGGATAATATTTCTATCCTGCGGCTCAGCTTTTCTTGAAGCTCAGGACTGATCGGTTTCTTTTTAAGACAGAGATCCAAAGCCGCGTCACAATCACTGCGTGATTTTAAAAAGAATATAACCGGGAGGAGATCATATTTTTTTAAAACCCGTATCATATCACCAAAAGGAGGCAGCCTGCCGGGCGATGCAAGACGCGGGGGGCGGTGCATGTTTTTATATTCCGTGATTTTTTTATGAAGTTTTGCTTTCCGGTTTTTAGAAATAAGCGGCAGAAGGGTCCCGGATGGATGAAAAAAAAGAGGCTGCAGCGGTACCGGTCTGGTTGTTTCTTCAATCACACGGCATTCCCGACGACGGATGCTGGAAAGCCATCCGGAAATTTTGTATGCATTTCCAATGGTGGCAGACAGAAGAAGGAGGGGGATTCTGGAAGGGAGATAGATCATGATTTCTTCCCATACAACGCCCCTGTCTTCATCTCCTAAAAAATGTGCTTCATCCAGGACTACGAAATCGGTTGAAAGGGTTTCGCCATGATGCATGGCATCATAGAGCTGGTTTCGGAGTATTTCAGTCGTTCCGATAATAATCGGAGCCCCAGGATTTTCTTTTCGGTCACCTGTTAATATTCCCACATTTTCAGCGCCAAAAATGTGGGAGAACTCCGTATATTTTGCATTGGATAATGCTTTCAGGGGAGAAGCGTACCATGATTTTCCGTTTTTTTCATATACCTGCGAAATCGCCTGTTCCGCAATCCAGGTTTTGCCGGCCCCTGTGGGAGCCGTCACAAGACAGTCTGCGGAAGTAACTGCAGTTACTGCTTTGACCTGAAACGGATCCGGTTTGAAAGGTTTTTTATCAGGTACACCGATGGAGGTGAATATTTGTTTCAGTTCACTGTTCGCCCCGGGTCTGATTTTCAGGGTACGCGGGTTTTTTCCGGTGAATTTTTTTTTATAGGGTCGGGATCTGCGTCCTGATGGATATTTTTTATAACGTGCCATTACAACCGGACGATCATTTCTTTAACGATCTGTTTTGATCCGGAATTCATATCAAAAGGAGATATTCCTTCAAGGTCCGCTTCGATCAGCGCGTCATCATAGGGAAGAAAACCCAGGAACTGAAAATCGGGAAGATTTTCTTTCAAAAATTTTTCATCTTTTTTACCGCGTATTTTGTTGCCGACTACCAGAATATGATTAAGATGGATCTCGGATGCAAGCTTTCTGATATGACCCGCAGTTTCAATGCTGCGTCGGCCCGGTTCCACCACCACAATGAGCTTATCCACAGCCTGGGCAGTCGCTCTGCCCAGGTGCTCGATACCTGCTTCCATATCCATTACAACCACTTCATCACGCACCAGCACAATATGGGTGATAAGGGCTTTTAGGAGCGTGCTCTCAGGGCATATGCATCCGGCACCGCCTTTTTTTACACCGCCAAGGCGCATCATTTTTATATTTTCAAATTTTACAGACAGTGAATCCGGCAGGTCATCCACTTTGGGATTCAGTTTGAAAAATCCGCCGACCGTTCCCGGTTTAGCCTCTGTTCTTTCAAATATGAGATCTTTCATTTCCGCGATGGGTGTGATCTTGTCAGCATCCGCAATGCCCAGTGCCGCGGCAAGATTGGCATCCGGATCTGCATCGATGGCAAGTACATGTTTGCCCTGCTGGCTGAATGTCCTCATGAGTATGGCTGAAAATGTTGTTTTTCCAACACCGCCTTTTCCGGTTACCGCAAGTTTCATATGTTTATCCTTTCATTGTGGAGAATTTTTATATCAACTAAGATGGTCTCGTAAAAAGTCCGAATTAGACGGGTTCGTAAAAAGTTCAAATTCAAGGCGTGCAAATTTCGTAATCATGAAGCGTACTTATCGGACCCGCCCTGTTAAATCTGTCTTTTTATTTAACAGGGGAGTTGAATGATTGCGAAATGCAGCACAACGCAGAAGTTGGACT
>JAUVGT010000107.1 GCA_030593645.1 Deltaproteobacteria bacterium | reverse complement strand
GCTTTTGTCAATATCGCATCCGGTATGTCAGGAAGGTCAGGCTGTTTATTGATCCAGCGAGCCAGTTTGTAAACATCTGTTTTGTACAGGTTACCGATTGGAGCAATACCGCCGCAGGTGTCACCGTATAATGTACAGTATCCCACGTAGTCTTCTGATTTATTACAGGTGTTCAGAAGTATGGAGCCGTATTTATTGCTCAATGCCATAAGGAGTACTCCGCGGATGCGAGCCTGGATATTTTCTTCTGCTGTGTCCTCTTGATATCCATTAAAAGCTTCAGCAAGGGCTGAATTAAAGCTATCCATTAACGGGTGGATCGGTATCTTTAAAGTCTTGAACCCAAGATTTTTGGATAAAAGTTCAGCATCTTTTACACTGCCCATGCTGGAATGGGGAGAAGGCATCATCACTCCGAGAGTATTTTTTTGTCCCACTGCAGCCACGCTGATTACAGCAACCAGGGAGGAATCGATACCTCCGGACAGCCCGATTACGGTTTTATGGAATCCGTGGTTTTTTAAGTAATCGGCCGTTCCATTTATGATTTGTTCCCATATTTGTTTCATTTCATCTCTCCGGATCTGTCATATTTTATACTTCAAAAATGAAACCCTTTTTTAAAAGGGCGTTATATTTTATCTTATCGAAACGATAAAGGCGCGCCGCACGGTGAGCCACATTTTTTTCGGTTTCACCGGTTTCTTCAAGCAGGTCCATGCCCAGAATTTTACGGCGGAAGTTCCTTTTGTCCAGGGGCCTTTCCAGTATTGTTTCATATAAATGCTGGAGCTGGTTAAGTGTAAACTTCTTTGGGAGCAATTCAAAACCGATCGGCTGGTAACTGACTTTTCCCTTGATTCTTTCGAGGGCCGTGATCAAAATATTTTGATGATCAAAGGCGAGAGCCGGAATATTTTTCACATCGAACCAGGCGGCGTTACGTGCGTCAGTTGCCGCTTTGATTCTGTGGTCCCTGATATTTGCCAAAGCAAAAAATGCCACACTGATCACCCGTTCCCTTGGATCCCGGTCCGGTTTTCCAAAGGTGTAAAGCTGCTCAAGAAAGATTTTGTTCAGGCCGGTTTCTTCTTTAAGCTCTCTCAGCGCGGCTTTCTCAAGGGGTTCGTCAATCTCAACAAATCCTCCAGGGAAAGCCCATTTGCCCTCAAAGGGGTCAATATCCCGTTGAATCAAAAGTACTTTCAGGTCATCATCATCAAGGCCGAAAACAACACAGTCGACGGTAACCGCGGGATGGGGGTATTCATAAGTATATGACAAAATCGCTTCCTTTATATTCTGGGTTTATGATAGTGTCTGTTTGACACTAATAATAGTGTAGAAATGACACTTTGTCAAATCATTTTAGACGATTTCGCGAACCCTTAGGGCTCGCGAAAAAATAACTTTACATTTTATGCATCCCGGATTCAGGCCATCTTTGCCCGATCCTCGACTCCAAAATCCTCGGAATAGCTTGCTATTCCTGTGGTTTTGCAGTCTCAGATCGAACAAATCTGACCTAATTCCGAGCACCTAAAATGTAAACTTATTTTTTCGCGAACCCTTAACATTTTTTGTAAAGCCAATAAATGACAGTCTCGTAAAAAATTCAAATTCAAGGCATGCAAATTTTGTCATAATGAAGCGTACTTATCGTACGTTGAATGATTGCAAAATGCAGCATAACGCAGAAGTTGGACTTTTTACGAGACCGTCAATAAATAATGTTTGCATTCTCATCGTATATGACTTAATGTAAAACTTTACTATTTTCAAAAGTCTCTTTTGTTAAATAATACAGTGGTTTACATTAAGAGACACTCTTTTACACCCATTGGCCGGTAAATCCCGGAGACCTGAACCTCCGGCGGTTTACGTGAGACTAATTCTTAAAGAGGGAGGTATGTTATGAAAAAGATTTTTATCTTGGGGATTGCAGCACTTATGCTGTTTTCTTTTGGAATGACAGCGAACGCAAAAACATTAAAACTCGCACTGGATGCGGATCCGAAAACAATGGATATCCAGGAACAGCTGTCCGGCGGTATGTTACAGTTTTCACACTGGGTTTTTGATCCATTGGTACGCTGGGCTCAGGATATGAGTTTTGAACCGCGTCTGGCAACAAAATGGGAGCGGATCGATGATCTTACCATGCGTTTCCATCTTCGAAAAGGTGTAAAGTTTCACAGTGGAAATCCGTTTACCGCGAAAGACATCGTGTTCACCATGAATCGTTTTAGAAAAAGCGCGGACTTCAAGGGTCTTTTTGAACCTTTTGGAGAAACCAAGATTGTGGATGATTATACCGTTGATATTACAACCAAAAAACCTTACGCCCTGCTTTTGAATATGGCGACTTATATTTTTCCTCTGGACAGTAAATTCTACACCGGTACAGATGACCAGGGAAAACCCAAAGACGCTGTCCTGAAGGTCGGTTATTCTTTCGCCAAAATGACACTTCCCAGTGGAACCGGCGCATTTAAATGTACTTTCCGTGAGCATGGTGTGAAAATGGTAATGGAAAGAAATGCCGATTACTGGGACAAAAAATCTCCGGGTAATGTGAGCAAGATCATCCTGACACCCATTAAAGAAGAAGCGACCCGTGTCGCGGCTCTTCTTGCGGGAGATGTTGATTTTATCACACCTGTTCCGCCCCAGGATTTTCAAAGGATTCAAAAGGACAAGAAAGTCGACCTGATGACATATACAGGCGGCAGGATCATCACGGTCCAGATGAATCAGAAACGTCTGGAACCGCTTAGGAACAAGAAAGTACGCCAGGCCATTGTATACGCGGTAAACAACTTCGGTATTTCTAAGAAAATTATGAAAGGTACCGCTACACCGGCCGGCCAGATGAGCCCCAAAGGGTATTATGGTTACAAGGAGACCCTGGCTCCCCGCTATAACCTGAGAAAAGCTAAAAAACTGATGAAGGAAGCGGGTTACGCTGATGGTTTTACGGCGACCATGATCGCGCCGAACAACCGTTATGTAAATGATGAAAAAATCGCGGAGGCTTTCTGCGCTATGCTCTCCAAGATCAAAATCAATGTCAGCCTGAAGACCATGCCCAAGGCACAGTACTGGGATGAGTTTGACAGACAGCCCGCGGATTTCCAGATGATCGGGTGGCATTCCGATACCGAGGATTCAGGCAACTTTTATGAATTCCTGAGCATGACCCCGAACAAGGAAACCGGCTACGGACAGTACAACAGCGGTAACTACAGCAACAAGGCGGTAGATGTATTGACACTGGCATGTCAGACGGAAACCAATCTTGTTACGAGAACACAGATGCTCCAGGAGATTGAGCAGATGATTTATGATGACGCTGGATATGTTCCTTTCCACTGGCAGAACCACTCCTATGGAGTTAAAAAAGGCGTGAAAGCCGGACCCATTATTAACACCTTGAATTTCCCGTACCTGGGAGATCTTGTAATAGAATAACCAAGTATTATTTTCCAATTTTTTAATCCCAATGGGGCAGATTAATGACACGCCAGTGATTAGTCTGCCCCAGTATTTATGAAAAAGAAAAGATACTATGTTTGCATTTATTATTCGGCGAATCATTCAGGCCGTTATTGTTATGCTGGTGATTAGTTTTATCGGTTTTTCGGTACAGCACAGTATCGGTGACCCTGTAAGGGACATGGTTGGAGAAAGGGTTTCAGAAGCCGAACGGGAAGCGCTAAGAGACAAGCTTGGCTTAAATGATCCGTTCTTGACACAGTATTTCAGGTTTGTAAAGAATGCATGTTACGGCGACCTCGGTATTTCGTATTTTCACAATAAACCCACCATGCACGTCATCTTGCGGAAGGCTCCGGCTACAATTGAACTGATCTTTGCTACAACCATCATTATACTTCTGATCACTTTTCCTGTGGGTGTCTATTCGGCAATTAATCCCAATAGCTGGTTTTCCCGGGTGGTCATGGGCGTAAGCACCATCGGGGTTGCCGTACCCGTGTTTCTTACCGCTATTATTTTGATATATATATTTGGCGTGGAACTGCAATGGCTGCCCGCGTTTGGCCGGGGTGATACGGTCAATATCTGGGGTTGGGAAACAGGTTTTTTAACAAAAGATGGTTTATTGCATCTGATCCTGCCGAGCATTTCTTTGGCATCCATTATGCTGCCCCTGTATATCCGTTTGATTCGCAGTGAGATGATGGAAGTGCTTGAAACGGAATATATCAAATTTGCCTGGGCAAAGGGGCTTAACCGATACAGGGTCTGGCTGCTGCATGCTTTTAAGAATACACTCCTTCCGGTTATCACGGTAATCGGTGTTGAAATCGGGATACTGTTCGCGTTCACATTATTGACCGAAACGGTTTTTCAGTGGCAGGGTATGGGGTTTATGTTTTTAGAAGCGGTTGAGAGAGCCGATACGGCCTTGATTGTCGCTTACCTTGTGATAGTTGGTGTCATGTTTGTGGTAATAAATACACTTGTTGATGTGATATACGGGTTTGTGAATCCGATGGTCAGAATAACGGGATCAAAATGAATACATGGCAAAGATTTAATAACTCATATTTTTTTTACAGTTTCAAACGGGATCCGGTGGCGATTGCCAGTTTTACTATATTTATTTTCCTGGTTGGGATCAGCTTCCTTGCTCCTGTTGTGGCACCCTTCAATCCATATGATACTTCTACAATCGACATCATGGATTCTGAACTTCCACCCAATTGGATGGAAGAAGGGGATGACAGATTTATTCTCGGGACCGATATCCAGGGCAGGGATCTTTTGAGCACGATGCTCTATGGTTTGCGTACGTCTGTGATTATCGGTATCGGGGCGGTTCTTTTCCAGGCGTTTCTCGGCATTATTGTGGGACTGACCGCGGGTTATCTTGGCGGTAAGATCGACGCGTTTTTAATGCGAATCGCGGATATACAGTTTTCAATACCTTATCTTATCGTCGCAATCATTGCCAGCGCTGTATTTCAGATCGCCTTTGGAGTCGATCGCTTCGAGGCACTGGCTTTGCCGCTTTTGGTGATTATTATCGGGATATCAGAATGGCCGAAATACGCCCGTACGGTCCGTGCTTCGGTTCTGGGGGAAAGGAACAAAGAATATGTGGAAGCGGCAAGGGTGATTGGTCTGAACCGGCGATTAATCATGTATCGACATATCCTGCCGAATACAATGACACCGGTTCTTGTGATTTCAACCATCCAGGTGGCACAGGCGGTTATGAGCGAAGCGGCGTTGTCGTTTTTAGGATTGGGAATGCCAATTACAAAACCCTCACTGGGTTCGCTGATCAATGCCGGTTTTGAATACGTATTCAGCGGTTCATGGTGGATTACTCTGTTCCCGGGCATTCTTCTTGTGTTGTTTACTTTGGTAATAATTCTTTTCGGGGATTGGCTGCGAGATGTCATGAACCCCAAGCTATATAAGGGATAGAATGGTGGGGCATTTACTGGAAGTGAAGGATTTGGAGGTCAAGTTTGCCCTCAGGTTTGGCGATCTGACGGCAATTGACGGCATCAGTTTTATTCTGGACAAGAAAGAAAAGCTGGGTCTTGTGGGAGAAAGCGGCGCGGGTAAATCTGTGACCGGCTTTTCAATTATCAATCTGATCAGCAAACCGGGTTATATATCCGGTGGTTCCGTGACGCTGGACGGGGTAAAATTGAATGATCTGACCGATAGTGAAATGCGTGAAATACGGGGCAATAAAATCAGTATGATTTTTCAGGATCCCATGATGACATTAAACCCTGTACTGACCATCGCTACCCAGATGACGGAAACCGTCCATGCCCATCGAAATGTCAGTAAAAATGATGCCATGGATATTGCTCTGGACAAATTAAAAAAGGTATATATACCTTCTCCGGAGAAACGGCTGTTTCAATATCCCCATGAATGTTCCGGCGGGATGAGACAGCGAATCGTTGTGGCTATCGCGCTTTTGACCAATCCGGCATTGATTATCGCGGATGAACCCACAACCGCTCTCGACGTAACCATCCAGGCAGGAATCACGGATCTTCTATCCGAATTGTGTGAAACAGATGATATGGGGCTTATACTCATTACCCACGACCTGGCTGTTGTTTCGCAGGTGACTGAAAAGATAGCGGTAATGTACGCTGGTAAAATCATTGAAACAGGTCTGACTGAAGATATTATCAAAAATCCAAGGCATCCGTACACTCAGGGACTCATAGGGTCTATACCGGGAACTCAGGAGATGGGTAAGCGCCTGACTCAAATAAAGGGCATGATGCCGACACTAACCGATATACCCAAAGGCTGCGCGTTCCATCCCCGATGTGATATTGGTGAACAGATTTGTCGGGAAACCACACCTTTGCTTGAGAGTGTGGATGGTGAAAAGCGTTTGATTGCCTGCCATATAGCAGGTGTTTAATTTTACAGAATTATATGTTTTCTGCCCGAGAAAAATTAAAAGATAAAGCTTAAAGAGTATTATGGAAAAAAATAACGGACTGCTTACGATAAAAAACCTGACCAAACATTTTGATATATCCGGGGGTCTGCTGGATCAGCTAAGTTTTTCGAATGGAAAGATCTCGCGGAAGCGAACTGTGGTTAAGGCTGTTAATGATGTCAGTTTTTCAATACAACCGGGAGAAACCTTGAGTGTGGTTGGAGAAAGCGGATGCGGAAAGTCCACACTTGCCCGGACAGTACTGGGGTTATACCCGCCAAACAGCGGTGAAATTTACTACCGAGGAGATCGAATCGACACTCTTTCTTCTAAGGAAATGCTTCCATATCGCGCAAAAATGCAGATGATATTTCAGGATCCCTATGCTTCCTTGAATCCCCGTATGACTGTGGCGAGGACACTTGAGGAACCTGTCGTGTTTCATAATAAATCGATTTCAAATGATGAAGTTCAAAAAAAAGTCGAAGATGTTATGGAGCAGGTTGGTGTGGACCCGAAATGGGTGGACCGGTATCCCCATGAATTTTCCGGCGGGCAGAGACAGAGGATCAGTATTGCAAGAGCGTTAATGGTGGACCCTGAATTTGTGGTCGCGGACGAACCGGTTTCCGCTTTGGATGTATCTATCCAGGCGCAGATTTTAAATCTCATGATGGACGCGCAGGAAAAGAGAGGTTTAACTTACCTGTTTATCACCCATGACCTGTCTGTTGTGAAGCATATCAGCACGAGGGTTGCTGTGATGTATTTGGGAACATTGTGCGAACTGGCCACTGTCAGAGAACTGTTTGACTCACGGCGGCATCCATATACCAAAGCACTTTTAAGCGCGATACCGATACTGGGAGAGAGAAAACCAAAGCATATCAAATTGAAAGGTGAAGTACCAACCCCGATCAACCTCCCTCCGGGCTGTATTTTTCATGGCCGGTGTGAATATGTGAATGACCGCTGTAAGGAAGAAAAACCAAAAATCAGGGTACTTGATTCAGGAGCGCAGGTTGCCTGCCATGCTGTGGAAGAAGGGCGGATATAAAAAAGATTGAACGTCGAACACTGAACGTTCAACATCGAACGTCGAATAATGATGTCGCTTTGCTCCGACATTATAAAAGGGCAGGTTTAGAACCTGCCCCTACATCTTTTTATCCTCTTATTATATTTATACAGTATTTCAAACTTCTATAATCCCAGAGCAGAAGAACCGGTAAAATGGGTTGTGATCATTATGCTTCTCTTCCTGCCTTCTTCGATGAAAAATCTAAAAATTTCCTCACCGTCACATCTATAACGAGAAGTAATAGGAATAATATTGCAAGATACGGCCAGAGGTGCCTGCCGTAATCTTTTTTACCGGAGACCGTTTTAAATAATTCCGCCGGATTATCTTCAGGGGAAAGCACTTTTGCACCGGTGATATCTGCAAGCCGTTTTAAGAGTTTATGATTAATATCCCTGCTTGAAAATTCATCGGTGTAGGGAATGCCAAAACCAAATATTTCTGATTTAAAAGCGCCTTTTGAATTGGATTCAAACATGCTGAAATAATATTCCCCGATTTCTTCCGCGGAAAAAGAGCCCATGTATTTACCAGCCGCGGTCTGGTCCATATGAATCAACCGGTTCGTTTTTGACGGCAATAGTACGTTAATTGAAAGGTTAAGATTATTGACAAACCTGTTTTGATTGTCTGTAACATCTACGCTGAACGTACCTTCCCGTCCATTTCGCTCAATTGTTGTCACATAATTGCTCTGGGTTTCTTTTCTTTGAGCCCATCTTACCATCTGGGAAAGGAATTTACCGTAATAATCCCATTCAGCCCATTCTTTTCCCCACCTTCCGGAAAGATCTGAAGTAAACGCGACACTCCTTCCCAGTCCATACTGCCAGGCTGCCAAAAGCGGTCCTTCCCCGGTTTCAAACAGAACACTGGCTCTGGATTTCGGGTAAGTGGTTACATGCCCATAAATCAATGGTAGTGAATCGGTTGGGATTCCACGTATGATCTGATTTCGTGCTTTAGAAATTGGCTGCATTTCTTTTTCTACAATGAGTTTCTGGGTCACTATTCTTGTTTCATCAATAAAGATTCGAGGTATGTTTTCAATATTTTCTGTATAATAACCCCTGCCTCCCCCCCATTTTGCCATCCGTCCTAACATATTTATGGCCGAACCGGTGCCGACAGCCACAGTCGATAATGTTATACCCGCTTGTTTCATTTGACGGATCAATGATTCAAAATTTGCGTCTTCCACTGCTCCATCGGTGAGCACAACCACGTGCTTTTTAGCCGCTTTGATATTTTTAAGGGCTTTAAAGGCATCCTTTAGCGGAGGGTGGAGGATGGTCCCACCTTCTTCATTCAGCTCTGAAAGCTTAAGGGCGATCCCTTTCCTTTCTTTTACCCTGCTTATTGGAACGATCCAGCGAAATTCGGAATCGAACGCGAGAATACCGACACTGTCAAGGGGATTGAGCATTTCTACAGTCGAAAACGCGGCGATTTTTGCCATTTCAAGTTTACTGCCGGCGACATAGCTTGCTCCCATACTCGAAGATTTATCAATGATCATAACGATACAGATACCGGAAAGCTCCATAGTTGTCGGTGTATCCATAAAAACAGGGAGGGTTTTTTCAAGCGGGGTTTTAAGGTATTGTCCGGCGCCAAAACTTCTGTCCCCTCCGATAACGATCAGGCCTCCGCCCATATCTTTAACATATTTCTCCAGGTTCTCCATCGCGATATAAGAGATGGCCGGTGCGGGAACATTATCCAGTATAACAGCATTGTAATCAAATAAGCCATGAGAGGAGCGGGGAAAATCTTTTGCTTGTTTGAAAGTAATATCAATACCCTGTGTTTTCAGGGCATGGGCAGGCGGCCCCGGCAATACACTATCTTGAGATACATATAATACCGTCGACTTCCTGGTTCCTTTTGTAAAGGAAATTCCTTCGTTGTTTTGGAAGAACGTATCTTGTTTTGGATTTATTACACACCTGTATTGATAGAGACCATGTTCTTTCAGCGCGTCTGTAAAACGAAAAATGTTTTTCCCGGGTTTCAAAATAACATGCTGGTTGGCCGCAGGGAGGTTATTTTTTAAGAGTAAAAGCTCCCCCTCATTTTGATCTGTACTCATCACTGTCAGACGGATCTCAAAGGGGGCTTCCAGGGAAACAATAGACGGCGTGATCAGTTCTTCAATAAAAACCTCGCCCTTATTATACCAGGATGCAAGAGGCACAGAAAATACTTCAATCCCGAGTGAGTTCGACAACCATGCTGTTTCAACCGCGTCTTTTAGATTCTGATTTCCGTCTGAAAGCAGCACAATCCTGCTTGAGCCTTTTTCCGGGAATCTTCCAATTGCGAGTCGAAGCGCATCATGAATGTTTGTATAGTTTTTATTTACCTGTGATCTGGGAATTGAATAACTGAAGTCATTTTTAAGATCGATCTCGATGGACGGTTTTTCTCCAAATACGATTAGCCCGGCGAGATCTTCTCTCTTTATTCCTTTTGAAGCCCTTCTTATAAAATCTTCCGCTGTTTTTTCATTTTCATGGCCAACGCTCTCAGAACCATCTACGCAAAAGAAGAGATTTACCTGTTCAGAACTTTTGAGCATTCTGGGTTCAGATAGTATCAGGCCGAGTAGCAGTATCAGGATTGATCTAAGATAAGCTGAGACAGGTCTGCGATTTATGGTGTTACGTCTGATTAGAAACCAGAATAGGGGTATACAAAGCCAGGTGAATAGAAAAAAGGGTTTTATGAGAGTAATGGACATTATCGTACCTCTGAAAATTTAAACCAGGTGTACCACTCCAGTATCAGGATTGCCGGGACAGGAATGAGCAGGAAGAGCCAAAGCGGCAGTTTTGATTTAACCGAATCTGTCTTAATATCTGAAGATGATGATGTTTTGAGATTTTCTATTATGCCGGGTTCAATGTGTGCCTGACGGATTTTCGACTCTGTTTCATCCGCGAGGTTTACCGCAAAATGTCTCCACTTCCCATTTTCTTCTATTGTATATATCCCTGTTTCGTTCGTGTTTTTAAATATAAACGGATTTGTATTAACCAACGGCTCTTCCCATTTCCCCGAAGGGGTTCGAATTGAAAGGGCAGATGTTTCAGTTTTGAGAAAGATCTTGTAGGGTTCCCCGGATTTTACCTGGGATGACGAAAAATGAAACGCATCCGGATTAAGAAACTGAAAAATATTACTCATCATCACGGGAAACGCCACTTTTAACGGCAGGTTGCTTTCCTTAATATCAAAACCGAGAAATACGGCGCGTAATCCTTTTTCCTGGTATACAACCATTAATCCTGTTTGATTTGTTTCAACAATCGGTTTGAAAGCGCTGTCTGTTTTTATTCTGGAGGCGTTTTTTATCGCGATGTCTCTCAAGTCCACACCATTTAAAAGCGGGTTCTTCTTATTCCAATCGAGTATTTCCGGCCATTCAATTTGGCCTGTTTTAACCACGGGGATTGAAGGTGAGAATGAGTTCAAGAGAAGGAAATTACCTTTTTTTACTTCAGGGAATGAAACCTGGTCCAGGATAATAATGTCATGTTGTAGAACCTGCTCCTTCCACGAAGAAGGAATGATCTCCTTAATCGAGTTAACCATGAAGTTTGGATAGGATTTAAGAAGTTTTTCAAGAAAGTAATTTCCTTTAGAAACCAGCAAAATCCAGGTATCTTTTGACGGGTTTAAAACCGACCAGGCAGTGTTGTCTGTTGAAAAATCATCATCGATGTCAATCGAAATTCTGACCCTTCCCGAAATAAGACCGGTGTATGGAAAGAAAAAGAGGCGTTTTTCAAACGGTTTAAGTTCCACGATATCTTTAAGGAGCGTAGTATCTTCCAGTGATAGAGAATAGGGGAATTTTACAGGATCCGGGTTATAATTCTTTATTACCAGCATAATTTCATATTGATCCCCAAAATCGGCACCCTGTCTGAAATTAAAATTGGTTATACCGACATTTTTTTCCCCACCGGTAACGATGATCGGTTTTACCATTCCATATGTCTTTATAAGATTTGTATAATTACTGTCCGCGCCGTCAGTAATCAGGTATATTGAATCGTCTTCGGTATGATCGATAAAGGAGAGGGCAAGCAATATCGCTTTTTCCATCTCACCTTTTACATCATTGGGTTTAATATCTTTGACTGCCTCTCTGAGCTGGTTCTTATCGTCTGTAAAATTTGTCTTGATGGCAGGCTCCCGGCCGGCATTAATAATCAGCATTTTGTTTCGTGCGGGGAGTGCTTTTACCAGTCTCAGAGCTTCATTTCTAGCCTTGTCGAACCGGGTACCTGAAGATGTGCGGGTTTTCATGCTGGCGCTGGTGTCCATTATTAGAACAGCGTTCCCTGCTTGTTGTGAATGATACAGTAATACAGGTTCAGAAAGCGCCAATGAAGCCAGGAGGACAATGAAGATTTGCAGAGCCAAAGGAAGATTCCTTATGATGATCTCCTGAATACGAAAACCGCTGCTTTGTTCTTCAAACGTTTCCTCCCATAGAAACAGGTTGGTGATGTCAACATGCCTGCGTCTGGGTTTGAGATTATGGATAAATATAAGTACGGGTATCAGTACCAGTGAAAGCAGGGCGGTCGGGTTTAAAAATTGCATATTGTTCTCGAAAGTGTGTTTAGAACAGTTCCATTAATCCAATTTACATCTTAGGGCTCGCGCAAAAATAACTTCACATTTTAAGGGGCGAATCATCCCATTCGGCTGCGTTGCAAAAGCTCGAAATATGCTTGATATTTCTGCGCTTTTGCGCCTTGCCGACTGGGCGCCTCGACCCTTAAAATTTGTGA
>JAUVGT010000296.1 GCA_030593645.1 Deltaproteobacteria bacterium | reverse complement strand
TAATTCAATCCAATTATTTGGAAAAAAGGATAGCAATACTGGCCAGTCTTCTGTTATCATATTTTTATCTCCATCGATTATTATGATGGAACTATATGATAAAACATATTATATGTCAAGTAAAATAACTTAGCGCTTATGTCCACTTACCCCCGGTGATTGTGATCAGCCCGGAGCTTGATATATGTAAGGTGTGGTCACGGGAGATCGCAGCAGTATTCTCATTTGGTCCGAAGCTCACCAGGGGACGCAATCCGGCAAAAGCGCTTCGGATATCTTCAACAGCCGGATCCTTGGTGAGATATCGGGCGATTTGTGAAAGGAGAAAATCTATTTCTTCAGCCTGTGGACGCGGCTCCAATTCAATTTTTTTAGCCGGTGTTTCTGTAGTGCCGACTATGACCCTGTTATACCAGGGAATAGCAAAGATGACCCTGCCGTCATCGGTATGCGGTACCATAACCGCCGTATCTCCCGGGAGAAATGATTTGTCCAGGACTATATGGGCCCCCTGGCTTGCATTGATCATTGCCTTTACTCCGGGATCGTCCAAACGGCGAATCGAATCGGTAAAAACACCCGTGGCGTTGATTATTGCTTTTCCTTTTAGTTCATATTCTTTTTTATTTTCCAAATCACGGGCAATGACACTTCTGATAATATCTTCTTTTTTTGTAAAATCAGTTACCTTCATATAGTTAATCAGTGTACCACCTTGCCGGACGGCTGTTTGGGCCAGGTTGACTGCGAGCCGGGCATCATCAAATTGTCCGTCATGATAAATGACTCCACCCCTCAGACCATCTGTTTCCACGGTAGGTAACAATTCAAGTGTTTTTTCTTTAGACAGGATTTTAGATTTACCAAATCCGTGTTTTCCTGCCAGTACATCATATAATTTCAAACCGATTCCATAAAAAGGGCTTTCCCACCAATCGTAAACCGGGACCACAAATGGAACATTATGCACCAGATGGGGGGCATTTTTTAATAACAGACCACGCTCTTTCAGTGATTCTAAAACCAGTGAGACATTTCCCTGCTGGAGGTAGCGTACACCGCCATGAATCAGTTTTGTGCTTCGGCTGGAGGTACCCTGGCCAAAATCCCCCTGTTCCATTAATAATATTTTATATCCCCGTGAAGCGGCTTCAATCGCAGTACCCAAGCCTGTTGCCCCGCCCCCGATAATAATTAAATCCCATATCATGTCCTGTTCCTGTATTCTGGACAGCATTTCTTCTCTGCGCATATATAACCTCACCATCGTTTAACGGTTATCGGTTTTTTACCGTGTCAAAAACCTGTTTATTTTATCGATCAATCGAATCAGCCATCTGCTTCGTCCCTGGTTTATAAAATTATGTATGATTACGGCCATTTCGGGAGTCCTAAGATAGCCATAAGATTTATGCGGGTTAATGTTTTGCCGATAACGATAGTCGTTGGTCACTTCTTTATCAATTGTTTTTATATTTTTGGAATTGGTTTCAAAATCATCTGCCAGGTGGTAGTCCAGGGCTACCTTGTCATTTAAATCAGACAAATTGTACCAGGCATGGGTGATATTATCCGGAGTCCTGACCGAAGATATTCTTTTTACTTTATTAAGCTGCTCAGATACTATTTTACTGATGACAACCGGTGATCCTAATGGTGAACCGATGGTCGCGAATGTATGAATGCGAACATGAGGTACGGTATGGGTCAGCACATCAAAAGCGATAATCGAACCCATTGAATGAGCAATCAGTAAAATCTTTTTTTTACGGTGTTTTTCAAGAACAGCCGCCAGTTGGTTGCGAATCACTTCCCTGGCGGGCTGTTCAGTTTGGTTTTCATTTAAACAGTTTTTTTAATAATAAGCATCAAGATCTTTAAAATAGCGCTGGATAATATAATCCGTAACCGACTTGAAATTAATAGACATATCATCGTTTAACAAAATTCTGCTAAGCTGCTTATGAATTTGGTCAATCAGTTTTCGTTTGAATTCGCTGGTTTCCTGCCGGATCGTTTTATCATTTGTAGAGGGGATATAGGGATCACTTAAAAAGAGTGGGTGATCTTTATCTCTTTGATTCGGATCCAATGGTGTTTGATTTAAAAACCGAGCCCAGTATACAAGTTTTAAATTAAGGAAGATTCTCGGGTGACCGATTTTGTTAAGGCCTTCTTTGATCGATTGCTTCCACCACTTGGTTAATATTTTTTCAGGTGGTTTATTTCCAAGCCCATGAATGCAGATAATGATTTTTGACATGATTTTCTTGTATCAGGTTTGTCTATTGCAAGACAAGTCTTCAATGACCTGCACGATTAGCATGAACCTATCTCAAGAATATGTGTTAGAACCGATGACTGCACTATAGGCGGGTGACGCATGATCAGGCGGCAATGCGGCAGGTTTTATTGTCATGGTATGGCTCAACACAAATAAAATCCACAAAGAATTTGATTTTGGTGTTATAGTTGAGTTATTATTTAAAAATGTCCTCAAAATCTCCCCCAAGATTTAAATTAGGTGCTGGAGTGAATCCGCCTCCGGTGGGTTCGAATTATGTAATATATTCATTTGGTTGAAATGTTTCTAATAATCAATGAGATTTAATAATGAATTATTATTCCTTCCTACCATTTATCGGATGTGTCGCCAATATATTGCTTGGTATTTATATCCTCCACAGGGGTTATAAAGAAACTGAAAATCGTATTTTTTTTCTATTCACCATGTGTGTCGCCTTCTGGAGTTGTACGGACTTTTTAAGGCTCATCGCTTCGGATAAGAATACTGCATTATTCTGGTTGAGAATTGGAACATTGGGTGCCTGCTATTCCTCAACCTTACTTTTACACTTCTTTTTTCATTTTACAAAAATCACTATTACAGGTCCAAAAAAGTATTTTTTATTTTCGGTCATCTATTCATTTCCAGCTATTTTTGAGGTATTGGAGCATTCAACAGATCTTGTGACCCAATCAGTAGAGTTATTACATTGGGGTTATAAACCCGTAGAGGGAGATCTTTATTATCTGCATATACTTTATATTGTCGGTTGTGTTGTTACCGCATTGATATTGAATATTTTTTATTTTCTCAGATCCGATTCAAAGGTTGCACGGTCTCGTTCATACCTCCTTTTTTTTGCCATATCCATTCCGCTTATTGGGGGGATCACCACTGAACTGATACCGCAGATTACAAAATCCAACGTTTTCCCGTTAACCACAGCACTTACAACTATGATGGCACTGATTATTGGTTTTGCAATAATTAAATATGAACTGATGACACCTATTTCTTTTGGCATTCAGAGTAAGTTGAATTATCTTATTTCAAGAAGTCCGGCAGTAATATCCACTTTTGAATTTACTGCCGGTGGATATGCTTTTTCATTTGTCAGTGATAATGTGAAAAAAATCCTGGGTTACAATACGACGGATTTTATGAGGGATTTCGAATTCTGGAAAAGCTGTGTTCACCCTGATGATTTACAGAGTATTATGGATAGCATCGCTAAATTAAAATTGGAAGATGTTGTTGCAGACGAGTACCGGTTTAAGGATGTGAATGGGGATTACCGGTGGCTGCACGATGAAAAATGTGTTTATACGCATAATGACGGCAGAAAAGAGGTTATCAGCTCATGGTATGATATTACGCAAAGCAAAATCGCTGAGAAAGAGCTGGCTCAAGCACGGGATGAACTTGAAATAAGGGTTCAGGACCGGACAAAGGAATTATTAAAATCGAACGCGGCTCTGCAGTCTGAAATACATGAAAGAAAAAATACCGAACAGATGCTCAAAAGAATGACAATAGAAGCAAACTCCGCAAATAGGGCTAAATCTGAGTTCCTGGCCAATATGTCGCACGAAATTCGAACACCGATGAACGGTGTGCTTGGAATGAATGGTTTGCTGTTAGATACGGATTTAACGGATGAGCAGTATACATACGTGGAAGCTGTTAAAAACAGTGCCGAGTCCCTGCTGTCGCTTATTAACGATATACTCGATTTTTCCAAAATCGAAGCGGGCAAACTCGAATTTGAAGAAAAGGATTTTAATATTCGATCGATGATGGATGATTTTGTCACCTCCATGTCATATCGAGCGGAAGAAAAAGGACTCGATTTTACCTGCTTGCTCGATGACACGCTTCCCGATTTTGTTAAGGGAGATCCGGGACGGCTTCGCCAGATTCTTAACAACCTGGTAGGAAATTCATTAAAATTTACATCTGAAGGGAAGATTGAAATATTCGGAAAAGTAAAATCAGAAATAGATTCAACAATCACACTTGAATTTACAGTTACTGATACAGGTATTGGTTTACCGGGAAATAAGGAGAAGTACATTTTTGAAACCTTCACACAAGTGGATGCGTCCACAATCAGAAAATACGGTGGAACGGGTCTTGGGCTATCCATATCAAAACAGCTTTGTGATCTCATGGGAGGCGATATCGGAGTGAAAAGTAAATCGGGTAAAGGCGCTGCTTTCTGGTTTACTGTTAAATTCCTAAAATCTGATAGAAGTCCCGGTGTAATTGATACGGCGGATTTAAAAGGAGTCAAGGTGCTTTTTGTTGACGACGCGAAAACAAATCGGGATATTATAAAAAGTCAATTTACTTCATGGGGCATCGATTTTCAGCTTGCGAATAACAGCCGGGAAGGTCTTAATCTTTTATTTAAAGCGCATGATGAAGGAAAATCTTTTGAAGTCGCCATTCTTGATATGTTGCTGCCCGGTATGAACGGTGATGAGATGGGTAGAATGATTAAGCAGGATGATAAACTTGAGGATATTCGTCTTGTTATGATGTCCTCTGTCGCCAAACGGGGGGATGCTCAGGCCGCGCAGGATATCGGTTTTGGAGCGTATTTAAGCAAGCCGGTTCGGAAAGCTGAGTTGTATGACTGCCTGACACAAATCATAGGAAGAAATAGAAAAGCAGGCAGCAAATCGAAAAATTTTATCACACGTCACAGCATTAGTGAAGACCGGCACGCGAAATTCCGTTTGCTCCTTGTGGAAGATAACGTTGTTAACCAGAAAGTGGTACTCACGATGCTTAAGAAGCTCGGTTTTCGAACCGATCTGGCGGTCAATGGGCTGGAGGCCGTGAAAGCCCTCGAAAAGATCTCATATGATCTTGTCTTTATGGATTGCCAGATGAATGTGATGGATGGCTATGAAGCAGTCGGGATTATACGGAATCCGGAGTCTGATGTTCTAAATCATGATGTTCCTGTGATTGCGTTAACAGGCAATGCAATGGACGGGGATGATAAAAAGTGCATTCAGGCGGGCATGAATGATTATATTCCAAAACCGACCAGACTGGAAAATATATCAGGGATGGTTGATAAATGGCTGCTATAAATGCCTTTAGAATATTTTTGTCGTCTCAATTCTATACGTATATACTAAAAAAGGTTCTTTAAAAAATCTAAAAATTTTGAACCTTTTTAACGTGAATGACCACTTATGGGTAGATAAATTTGAAGAAATGGCAATAATCGATTTACAAAAGGAGATTTTATGAAATTTACATTCAGATTATTATTATGTGTCGTACTTGTCTTTTCATTGGCAGTTGCCAGCGCCTGGGGTGCCACAGCGGTTAGAAAAAAGGCCGCCGCCACACCTAAGGCCGCAGCCGCGAAAACGCCTGTTGCATCCAAGCTGCCTTCGAAAATTACCAAGGTTATGATTTCTCCCACATATCCGAAACCTGGGGAAAAGATCAAGGTTACAGTTTACGGGACTCCATCGGCAGGCGATTGTCAACTTATTCTTTCAAAAGGAGACGGCTCCGCGCAGTATTTGTATGGTAACTCAAAAAGTTTTCCATACGCGAATCCGAATAACGCCTTCTGGCCCAAATATGATAAAGTGGGAACCTATACACTCATTGTTATGGGTAAAACCACCGCAAACGCTCAGTGCAGCGGTCAGGTAAGTGTTAAGGTTACAGTAAAACCGAAATTTACTTTTAAGCCTAAGCCATTTAATCAGTGCCCATCCGGATGGAAAACGAAACAGTCAAACACGGATGGATTTATCTGTGTACCCAAATGTCCGGCCACATTTCAATGTCCGAATGGATGGACTAAAGAATGTACAGAGTGTGAGCTAAGGTGCAACAAACCGATCCAGCCACCCTCT
>JAUVGT010000270.1 GCA_030593645.1 Deltaproteobacteria bacterium | reverse complement strand
TAAGAAATAAATCAAAGTGACTAAAGTGAGCTAAAGTGCACTAAAGTTCCGTCGCCGCTAAAGCTATGCGGACAGTTCCCGCCGTCGCTAAAGCTATGGCGGACAAGTCAAAGCCGGGCCCTTTGGACCCGGATTTTTACTTCTTTTAACCTGATTGTGCCTGGTCAATAGCTAACAGCTAAGGGTTCGCGTAAAAATAAATTCACAAATTTTAAGGGTCGAGGCGCCCAGTCGGCAAAGCGCAAAAGCGCAGAAATATCAAGCATATTTCGAGCTTTTGCAACGCAGCCGAATGGGATGATTCGCCCCTTAAAATGTGAAGTTATTTTTGCGCGAGCCCTAAGAGCCAATAGCCAATAATACCGGCCCCGAGTTCCGATTGTTTTGAATCCCCCTTACGTTTTCAACTGCACAGGCATTAAAACCACTTCTAGGAGGTTTACACTCTCAACATTAAAACAGCGTCGGTAACCACCTGGATTGTCTTTTCAATCTCAGACATCGTGTTCATTCTCCCCACACTGAATCGTATTGTTCCCATGGCCCATTCCAACGGTACATTCATGGCTTTCAGTACATGAGAAATTTCTACCGTATCTGAATGACAGGCTGCACCTGCCGAAGCTGCTACCTCAAGGCCGATTTCTTCCAGTATTCGATTGGCTTCAAGGTTTTTAAAGGAAAGACTTAATGTATTTGGAAGGCATTTTTCCATATGACCGTTTAATCTGATGGAATGAATCTGATTTGCAAGGCCCTGAAAAAGACCGTCTGTCAGTTCTTTCATATGCTTCATATTCTTATCCAGGTTATCGGCAGCAATTTCGCAGGCTTTCCCAAAACCAACGATTTCAAGCACATTCTCGGTCCCGGCCCTTAAGCCTGATTCCTGATCCGCGCCATGAAAGAGTTTTTCAAGTTCTATTTTATTTTTTATATATAGAGCGCCGATTCCCTTTGGTCCATAGACCTTGTGGCCGGCCATAGACAAAAGATTAACACCGAGTGTGTTAACATCAGAAGGAATTTTTCCAATGGACTGTGCCGCATCCGTATGCATGATGATCCCATTTTCTTTTGCGATATCAGAAATCTCTGCTATGGGCTGGATGGTTCCCACCTCATTATTAGCATGTATGATCGTAATGAGAATAGTCTCCGGGCGAATAGCTTCTTTAATATCTTCCGTATTAACCATCCCGTATTGATCCACCGGCAGGTAAGTGATACTGAATCCATCTTTTTCAAGATATCTGCAGACTTCGGTGACCGCGGGATGCTCAATACTGCAAGTGATAATGTGATTGCCTTTGTTTTTATACGTATGCGCGATTCCCCGTATGGCATGGTTGTTTGATTCTGTGCCCCCGCTTGTAAAAAGAATCTCTTCGGGTTTACAGCTCAACACCTTCGCAACCTGGCTGCGGGCTTTTTTTACTGCTTTTTTGGATTTAATCCCGTACCAGTGTGAACTGGACGGGTTGCCGAATTCCGTTTCAAGAAAAGGCCGCATGGCTTCAATAACTGCCGGATCATGAGGGGTGGTACCATTATTATCCAGATAAATGGGAGCGGTCATTTTAAAAAAAATCCTTTTTGCGCGAGCCCAGAGGTTCTAACAATATCCGAGTATTATTCCTGATTCCGTCGGACCCTGGTAATCGGTTCGCTGTATGTTTTTCACACCTGCCTTTTTAAGCATATCGATGACATCACTTTCGGAGTAAGATTGTCCTGTATCAGTTCGAGTGAGCATGTTCAGGGCAAACAGGGCCGGGAAAAGGGGGCTGTCCATTGGTTTGTCCAGGAAAAAATCATGAATGATGATCATCGCGCCGGTAACAAGGGAGGATACTGTTTTTTTAATAATGTTTAAACAGATATCAGGACCATTACTGTGGAGAATATGACTGAGCCAGGCTGCATCATACTGATTCGTTATTTCATCATCAGTAAAGTCTCCGGCATCAAATTTAATCCGGTCTGAAAGTCCGAACTTTTCGATTGTTTTTTCCGCGAAAGGACGGGTCGTCGGAAGGTCAAAAACGGTGGCCTTTAGGTCAGGATTGTTCAGGCAGAAGTGAATCGCGTAAGTACCGGGTCCGCCGCCAAGATCGAGAAGATTTTTCCTGCCTGAAAGATCAAGAGATTTAACCAGGTCCGGTGCCTGGTTCATCGCTGTATTAAACATCCCCATCAGAAAGGCTTCTCGGTGCTGTTCATCATTTCTGATTGAGGATTCAACTTTAACCGGTTTTCCAGTTTTTACAGCCTGGTCCAGTTTAGCCCACGATTCCATCAGGTGATGGTGGTGCAATATCATATAGCCGATATATTTTTCCGAATTTTTTGAAAGAAATGTTTTTCCTATTGGTGTGTTGGAATAATGATCACCGGTTTTGTTTATTAGTCCTATGGCCGATAAGGCATTCAGCAGCATTTGAAGCCCCCTGGAATCACAACCGATTTTTTCGGCAATGTATTTCGCAGAAACTTCCTTTTCTCCGGTTTGAGTGAAAATATCCAGTTTTACACTCGCATGAAGCACGCATGTCTGCCAGTATCCTCCGGACAATCTCATCAGTGTTCCAGGGTTCCATTCCTGTTTATCCATCATTATACCTCCCATTGTATGAACTTTTTACGAAACCGTCACATTCAGACTTTTTACGAGACCATCACTATTGACACAATTGAAATGAAAGATGATCAAGTCAAAGACATCAGTTGTCATCATAACAATATCTGATTGGACTTTTCAACATGATATATTGGCGAATAAAATGAAATTCTGCCGGAATAATGTATTAAGTGGGATGAGATCTTGAATTTTATCGTAAGGATTATTACAATAGAATGCACATCACAAAAATAGTGATATAAAAATGACGGTTTCGTAAAAAGTCCAACTTCTGCGTTGTGCTGCATTTCGCAATCATTCAACGTACTATAAGTACGCTTCATGATTACGAAATTTGCACGCCTTGAATTTGAACTCTTTACAAAACCGTCTAATTCGGACTTTTTACGAAACCATCAAAACTACTTAATTCATCTTTTTGTCTTTTACGAATCTTTTGCACCATGGGTTCAAGGATTCGAGGGGTCCCGCCATAGACGGATTTACGTTGCGCTCCAACAAGGGTTCAAGCAAAATGAAGCATTGCTAATTATAAGTTTCGTAGGGGCAGATTCTAAATCTGCCCTATAATACGGTAAAGCGTAGCGCCTTCCATCCGCCGTCGCCCAGGCTTCCGACTTCGCAAATGCTTCGACGCGATAAAATGGCGGACAAGCGTTCATCTCTTTTAGATCTATTTATTCATAATTTTCCATTCATTCTATTGAAATCGATTAAAGCGCAGCGCTTCCACATTCGACGTTCGACGTTGGGCGTTCGATGTTCGACGTTCATTTCTTTAAGGTACCTCCACCGAATCAAAAACCTGCCCGATGATCTGTTCGGTGGTAATATCTTCGGCCTCGGCTTCATATGTCAGAATGATCCTGTGCCTTAATACATTCGGCGCGATTGTTTTAACATCCTGGGGTGTCACATAAGCCCTGCCCTGGAGAAAAGCGTATGCCCTGGCAGCCAGGCTCAAATAAATGGTGGCCCTGGGTGACGCCCCGAATTGAATATAATCGGATATATCTATTTTATAATCATCCGGTTTTCGTGTGGCAAAAACAATATCAACAATATAATCTTTTAGTTTTTCATCCATATATATATCGTTGATCAGGCTGTAGATCTGGTTCAGCTGTTCCGTATTAATAACCGGATTGACTTCGAGAGGATTGTCAAACCCGATCCGTTTCATGATTTCCTTTTCTTCGGCCTTATCCGGGTAATCAATCACAAGCTTCAGCATGAACCGGTCCACCTGGGCTTCAGGCAGCGGGTATGTTCCTTCCTGTTCAATCGGGTTCTGGGTGGCCATGACCAGAAAAGGATCATCCAGTTTAAATGTGGTTTCTCCAATGGTGACCTGTCTTTCCTGCATGGCTTCGAGAAGCGCCGACTGTACCTTGGATGGCGCCCGGTTAATTTCATCGGCAAGGATAATATTATGAAACAAAGGTCCTTTTTTGATTGTAAAATCAGATGTTTTTGGCCTGAAGACTTCCGTGCCGATCAGGTCCGCCGGAAGCAGATCAGGAGTAAACTGGATCCTTTTAAAATCCGCGTGCACGGTGGCGGCCAGCGCTTTAACGGCACTTGTCTTGGCCAGCCCGGGAACCCCCTCGATCAGGATATGACCCTTTGTAAAAAGCCCCATCAAAAGCCCCGCGATCAGGTCATGCTGCCCGACCAGTATCTTCCCGATTTCATTCTTTATACTGTTTACGAGTACAAGTTTTTCCTCAACCAGCCGATTTAATTCCGAGACTTCCACTGTGTTCCTCCATGTCCTTTTACATATGATATCGGTTCTGCATCCTAATAATCTATTTATTTGCGTGTGCTATAATAAAAAAAAATCACAAATTGTCAATACCCTAAATAACAGATAAACGTCGAACATCGAACGTCCAACTCCCAACGTCGAATAATGAGTCACTTCATTTCACCAAATGGTATTAAAATCAAGGAATTAATACTTAATGACTCAAGTTCTTATTGATTTGAACCGTTTTGATACTGGCAACGAATATTTTTATTAATTCTTCTGTTTCTTCTATAATATTATTCAACAATTCTGGTTTATTAATTAACGGTACACGCTTTATCAACTTTAACCATCTTTGAGATTCCCTAAGCTCTTTTAATGAAATTCGAAGCTTATGTATAAAATCTTTTGGTGATTCTGCTGCCTGCGCTTCACCATGGTTTGGATACGGAGAAGTCCCTGATCTTAATAGTTGCTTCGCAACATGTTTCCCGGCGTGAGTATTAGAAAGTTGTTCAACAACCTTAATAATTCTAACGGAATATTCAAGCAATCTATCTTCCAGATCATAAGTCTGTTTATTCATCGTTCCCCACTCATCCAACTAAATCCAGACAGCGCATAGCGCTACCGCATTCGACGTTCGACGTTGGATCAGCCGTCGCCAAGGCTATGGCCTGCCAGGCGTTCAATGTTCGATGTTCATCTTTTAAGTACTCATCCTATCCGCCGGACTGATCACCGCACGTCCCCCCTTATTTAAGACATGGGTATATATCATGGTGGTACTCACATCCTTATGCCCCAAAAGTTCCTGTACCGTCCGGATATCATACCCGTCTTCAAGCAAATGCGTGGCAAAACTGTGTCTCTTATGCCGAGCTCGGCATAAGAGACATTGTTTTGCCACGCACCTTCTGGAATCCGGAACGGATCTTCATGCCATTCAGCTCATGCTGGGGCACCGCTCTTTGTCAACCACCACAATATATACGCATGTTAGCGACAAACAGCTTACCTGTGTTAAGAGTCCGCTTGATTTGATCAATATTCATGATCCAGAGGGGACTGAATCATGAATGATAAAAAACCAGGTGTTGAAGTTGCGGATATCATGCGAGCCCATATTGGTGATTACCAGAAAAAGTATAAGCTTCATCCTGCCCATTATAAAGTAGTGAACGATATTCTAAATTGCCGCACATCTTATCTTGGCGGTCATATTGAAGAATGCGATGAATGCGGGACAAAGCGCAATGCTTACAACTCATGCCGGAACAGGCATTGTCCAAAGTGTCAGTTCATAGCAAAAGAAAAGTGGCTTCGGGATCGAAAAGCAGAATTATTGCCGATAAAATATTTTCATACCGTATTTACACTTCCGCATGAGATTAATCCACTGGCTTTATGTAATAAAAGGATAGTGTACAACATTTTATTTAAAGCGGCATCAGAGACTTTGCTTCAGTTTGGTAAAAATCCGGAAGGCGAGCTCAAAGGAAAAATCGGTATCAACGCTATTCTTCATACCTGGAGCCAGTTGATTCTTGATCATATTCATTTACACTGCATTGTTCCCGGCGGTGCGCTCTCTCTTGATCAAAAGCACTGGACCGAGTGTAAATATGATTACCTGTTTAGCGTGGAAGCACTTTCAATTGTATTCAGGGCCAAATATATCGATTATCTTAAGCAGGCGTATGACAAGGGTGATCTTCAGTTCTTTGGCAATATAAAACCCCTTGGCACAAAAATCGGCTTTAAAAATCTGATTAACCGGTTATGGAAAAAATCCTGGGTGATATATTTAAAAGAACCATTTTCCAGTCCTGAAAAAGTTCTTGAATATCTTGCCCGGTATACGCACAGGGTCGCAATTTCTAACTATCGCATCAAATCTCTAAACAACGGAAAAGTAACTTTTATCTACAGAAACCGTGATCTGGATGTAACCGAAGAGACAGCAATTGATGCCATCGAGTTTATCAGGCGCTTCCTTTTACATGTACTGCCGGACAGGTTCATGCGAATCAGGCATTTTGGTTTGTTTGCCAACCGGTATAAATCAAACAACATTGCCATATGCCACAGACTCTTAGGACTTTCGTCAGAACTGCCGGAAAAGGTTGAAAAGTCCATCCAGGAGCTAATGCTCGAACTTACCGGGATTGATATAACCAGGTGTCCATGCTGTAAAAAAGGTACCATGCGACAGGTTGCCCGGATATCCAGGGGCACAGGCATTAGTGGCTTTGAAATAATACGGGGTAAAAATATCAGGGCATCACCTTAATTAAAGATCGTTTTTTATCGACCATTTTTTTAAAAAATGTGAATTCGCAGGGATAAGTACGCCCTGTTTATGGCGATTTTAATGATTTAACATCCTAATTTGATATATATTTCTTAAAGGTTAATGATTTGACATTCAATATACAGTTCAACTCAATGAAATCCATAATATTCATCCAATTTGTACAAGCGCTGATTGACAAATCGCCGCTTTACAATCCCCATAATATGTTATACCCTTCCCTCAAACGGCTCAGTTCAACTGGCTTTATCAAC
>JAUVGT010000402.1 GCA_030593645.1 Deltaproteobacteria bacterium | reverse complement strand
ACGTTGCAAAAGCTCGAAATATGCTTGATATTTCTGCGCTTTTGCGCCTTGCCGACTGAGCGCCTCGACCCTTAAAATTTGTGAATTTATTTTAGCGCGAACCCTTAATGACACTATTCAAAGAACTCAAAAAAGAAAAATGAAAATAATCAGTAAGAATATAATTTTTTCAGCACTATTTACAGGCTGCCTATTTATTATCACGGTAATCCTGATTGAGTTCATTGCGGCATTCTTACTCAATCACAGTACACTGCTTTCGGGAAATCTGTTAAATGTGTTCCGCATGTACTACATTCAGAAAGATAGAAAACTGATTCAGTACTTACCCGACTGCGCTGGTTATGATAAAGAACTGTCATATACATTAAAGCCTGGTAAATGTCATATTGAATACAGAGAGTTTGATATCGATTATTCAATAAACAGCGCCGGTTTAAGGGATGATGAAATATCTTTAACTGCACCCAAAATAATCGTCGCAGGCGATTCTCATTCTATGGGATGGGGTGTAAATCATGATGAAAGGTTTAGTGAGTTACTTGAAAAAAAACTCGGAAAATCAGTACTTAATACGGCAGTTTCGTCCTATGGAACCGTTCGGGAATTGAAAATATTGGAAAGAGTTAATTTGGATAATCTTGAATATCTTATCATTCAGTATAATGACGGCGATTTTGGTGAAAACAAACGTTTTTTGAGAAAACATGGCAGACTGTCAATTATGTCCGAGGAAGAATATCACTCGATCAGTAAAGCGCATCACGAAAATACTGCATATTATTTTGGAAAGCATTTTATAAACCTGATATCAATTGCAGTTAAGAAAAAAACCGACCCGGTTACTAAGAAAGAAAAGACGCCAGCGGCGGAGGTTAATGCATTCTTATACGCACTATCGAATTCATCAATCGATCTGAGCGACATCAAAATCATCGTATTTGAGATAAACGGCTATGCCAGAAATGACAGTCTATTCATCAATAAGGTTAATGAAAGGCTGTTAGATAAATACACGGGTCTGAAAGCAAAAAGCATTAAAGCCATCGATTTTTCGTCAATTCTTGGAGAAGATAAATACTTCCGGTTAGATGACCATATTAATCCCTTGGGTCATCAGTCGATTGCTGAGGCTGTAGCAGAATTAATAATATCGAACGAGATGTTGAGAAAAGCAAAAAACAAATCTTGACGGTTTCGTAAAAAGTCCAACTTCTGCGTTGTGCTGCATTTTGCAATGATTCAACGCCCCGGTTAAATAAAAAATACAGATTTAACAGGGCAGGTCCGATAAGTATGCTTCATCATTACAAAATTTGCACGCCTTGAATTTTAACTCTTTACGAAACCGTCTAATTCGGACTTTTTACGAGACCATCAATCTTAAAAGGAATTGACTATGGAAATCACCGTACTTGTGGATAACAATACGCTTATTGATCGATATTTTCTTGCAGAACCGGGACTGTCACTGCTTATTCAGGATGACGAGACGACCGTCCTGTTTGACACAGGCTATTCGGATATTTTTCTCAAAAACGCCGCCAAAATGGGAAAGGATCTGACCGCTCTCGATTACCTCGTACTTTCACACAGTCATCTTGATCATACATGGGGCATTGAGCCGCTCATCAAATACTATACGGAATTAGAAATTGAAAAGCGCTCCTTTAAGCGCCCTGCGCTGGTGGCTCATCCTGAAGTTTTGGTCAGTGCCAGCGCTGATGGCTTCAGGGAATTTGGATGCCTGCTTTCTGAATCAAAACTGGCGAAACACCTTCCTCTTCAATTGAGTGCACAACCCCGGTCCCTGAATTCCAGATTGACGTTTTTAGGAGAAATTCCACGGAAAAATGATTTTGAAGGCGGCCTTACATTCGGACGGAAAGAAGGGGCAAATCAAGACGATCATGTCATTGAAGATTCCGCGCTCGTGTACAAAACTCAAAAAGGGATTGTGATTATTACCGGTTGTTCCCATGCCGGTATCTGCAATATCACTGAATATGCCAAAGAGGTGTGTGAAGACGATCACGTGGTGGATATTATTGGAGGATTTCATCTCCAGAATCCACCAGCGCGGCAATTGGAGGAGACCATTTCTTATATGGATGCTCTAAAGCCGGAGATCGTACATGCATGTCACTGCACTGATCTTCAATCGAAGATTGCTTTATCCCGCGTTATTCGTCTCAAAGAAGTGGGTGTCGGTTTATCCATCAGGTATGATGTTTAGAAGTGGTTCCAAATCCCATCTACGAGTATAACATTATATTGTTCCGTTTTTTTTCTGCTGATAAAACTTTCGGGCCTTGGCCCTGTTGCCGCAGCTTTTCATATCGCACCATTGTCGGCTTTTATTCTTACTGATGTCAAAAAACATCCATCCGCAGACTGTATCCGCACACGATTTAATCCTTAATAGATCTTCATTTGTCAGAAGGTTTACCGCATCCCACACAATCGGGCTTAACAGCCCGGTTAAGGTCGTTGTATCGACACCGGCATCCAGCTCAAACTCTGTCAAAGAAAGCGTGATGGCTGTCGAGTTAAATGCCTGTTGTAAAAACTCGTTTAGCCGTAACAGATCCTGCTTTTGAGTTCGTTTTCCATGTTGTATGTCCCGGAACATCTTATAAAGGAGTTCACGGAGTTCAATGGTAATCGTTAACGCTTCTTCTGCCTTTTTAATATTCATTCCCGCCTGTTTACTGAAATCTTTCTCCTCTTTTAGACTAATGACTTTAACATACGCGGCCCAACGGATAACATCCTCAAAGCTGTTCAAATATTCCACCGGGCGATCTCTTCCCCGCCAGTCCAGGGTGTTAATGAAATCCAAACATTTCTTTCCGCCCAATAGCGTTAAATTACCGGAATGTTTTTTATTTTCAGTCATAGTTAAATTATTCTTCTAACCATCATTTTTTTCTTGACAGGTTATAATATGTTTCTTATAGTTAACCTGTATTAAACGTTTTGATGGTTATAATAACAAAATTATCTTTTTAAGTCAAGCAAAGGAGCATTCGATGAACTCACATATAATAAAAGACAATTTAGATCAAACATTTGCGATAAAAGGTTTTCATTATCGATCGGTCAGCATTAAACATGTTCCAAAACTCATCTCGGAAATCAGCAGCAAACATGAATCAGGTGACATCCATCCCGGTGTCTACTCGAAGTATATCAGCCATTTTGATCAATCCGTTCCCGATTCATTTCCCAGTAATGCTTATGTATTAATCGCAGCGGTACCTCAATACCAGGTCGATGTCCGGTTTCACTGGAGAGATCATATCCATTCAGTACCCATACCGCCGACCTATAATCACAAGACTGATCGTGATATTGAGTCCATCCTGAAGAAATGCCTGGCAGCACACGGCTTTAGATATGAAAAAGCTAAATTGCCATTAAAGTTGTTGGCCGCCCGCAGCGGCCTGTCACAGTATGGCAAAAACAATATCTCCTATATTGAGGAGTTGGGAAGTTATTATCGATTGGCGGCATATTATACCGACACCCCCCATTTTCCAGATGGCTGGGGTCAACCGCAGATGTTAAAACGATGTGAATCCTGCAAAGCCTGCCTTAAAAAGTGTCCAACCGGTGCGATAACTACCGAACGATTTATGGTTCAAGCCAGCCGCTGCCTTACTTTTATAAATGAAAACCCGGCTGATTTTCCGGATTGGCTGGATCCTGCTGCCCATCACTGTGCCGTGGGCTGTATGATTTGTCAAAAGTATTGTCCGTTAAATAGACATCTGAATAAAAAAACAGATCATAAGTGCGAATTTACCGGGGACGAAACAGAGGCGATCCTCAATAATCCAACAAAAGAAAATCTTTCCAGAGAGACCCTGAATAAACTGGATAAACTTTGCATGACTGATGATCTTGATATCATCTCTCGAAATATCAGGCTTTGTTTGGATCGTTCCGGCAGGCCCTGGGTTGCAAGCCTGTCTTCAAGTTGATGGAATACGGGTATAATACATCCTGGGGATATTCTCCACTCATAGAGCATATTAGGTTCTGGTATTATTTTGTCACAAACCCGGATTTTCCAAACTCCACATCAGGCCGATTGCCACAGCTATCAATGAAAGGCATTCGATATAATTTTGACGGTTTCGTAAAAAGTCCAACTTCTGCGTTGTGCTGCATTTCGCAATCATTCAACGTACTATAAGTACGCTTCATGATTACGAAATTTGCACGCCTTGAATTTGAACTCTTTACGAAACCGTCTAATTCGGACTTT
>JAUVGT010000346.1 GCA_030593645.1 Deltaproteobacteria bacterium | reverse complement strand
AAAGAAATACGTATGGCCCTGCTTGAAGCTGATGTCCATTACAGGGTAGTTAAAAAGTTCATCGCCGATATAAAAGAGCGTTCACTGGGCCGGGAAGTCCTGGAAAGCCTGACACCGGGTCAGCAGGTCATAAAAATTGTCAATGAAAAGCTCACAGAGCTGATGGGATCGGAACATGTGGAATTGAACCTTTCAGGACCACAGCCCGTATCAATCATGCTTGTGGGACTCCAGGGATCGGGAAAAACAACGACATCCGGCAAACTTGCCGTATATTTGAGAAAAAAGGGGAAAAAGCCGTATCTTGTGCCTGCGGATGTCAATCGTCCCGCTGCCATCGATCAGCTCAAAATATTGGGTGATCAGCTTTCTATCCCTGTATTCCCCTCAACCGTGGACATGGATCCGGTAAGAATATGCAGTGAAGCAAGGGTTAGTGCCCTGAAGGAAAAATGTGACACACTGATTCTTGATACTGCCGGAAGACTTCATGTTGATGATGAATTGATGACCCAGTTGTCCGATATCAGGAACGCGGTTATACCGTCTGATATACTTCTGGTTGCTGATGCCATGACCGGTCAGGATGCAGTTAAAATAGCCGGATCATTTGACACGGCCCTTGATCTTGGGGGTATTATCCTGTCCAAAATGGATGGTGACGCTCGAGGCGGAGCTGCCCTTTCCATCAAGGCCATTACCGGTAAACCGATCAAATTTATCGGTGTGGGTGAAAAATTGAATCAGTTGGAGCCTTTCCACCCGGAAAGGATGGCATCGAGTATCCTTGGAATGGGCGATGTTCTCACATTGATTGAAAAAGCTCAATCGGTGGTTGATGAAAAAAAGGCCGCAGAACTTGAAAAGAAAATAAGAAAGAACCAATTTACCCTGGAAGATTTCCGGGATCAAATGGTTCAGATAAGAAAGATGGGGAGTATAACCGATCTTATCAAGATGATGCCGGGTATCGGTAACAGCAAACAACTGAAAAAACTCAAAGTAGACGATAAGGAATTGGGGAAAATCGAAGCGATTATTAATTCGATGACACCCCGGGAACGCGATAAGCATTCCATTATCAACGGAAGCCGACGAAAAAGAATCGCCATGGGAAGCGGAACACGCATACAGGATGTAAACCAGCTTTTAAAAAACTACACCCAGGCTATGAAGATGATGAAAAAAATACAAAAAGGCGGTATACGCGGAATGGGCCGCGGTATGATGCCATTTTAAAAGGAGAATAGTATGTCAGTAAAAATCAGACTGGCCAGGTATGGAGCAAAGAAAAAACCATTCTACAGGGTTGTTGTGGCTGACAGCGAATCACCACGGGACGGCAAGTACCTTGAAAAAGTCGGTACATATAACCCTTTGCTTGATCCGGTCGAAGTCACACTAAACAGCGAACGGATAAAGTACTGGATGGATCAGGGCGCAATCCCCTCAGATACTGTAAAAAGCCTTATCAAAAAAGAAGGCATGTAATAATATAATAGTAGTAGTATCGTTACCCCTAATTCTCAACTGTCAAAAAGGAGATGGGCTATGAAAGATCTGATCAATTATATTGCTCGAGCACTGGTTGACAATCCTGAACAGGTTTCTGTTTCAGCGGTAGAAGGTAATCAAACCTCAGTATTGGAACTTAAAGTAGCAAAAGAGGATCTAGGGAAAGTGATTGGAAAGCAGGGTCGAACCGCTCGCGCAATGAGAACCATATTAAGTGCGGCATCTGCCAAAGTAAAAAAACGTACGGTTCTTGAAATTATTGAATAATCTCTCTCAACACGTCGGGATCATCCTGATCGGCAAGGTCATCGGGGTTCATGGTTTAAAGGGAGTATGCAAGGTTTATTCTTACGCTGAATCTTCGTCTTTTTTCAAAGCAGGTGATACGATTCTGCTGAGGGACACCAGGGGTCTTGAAAAAACATATAAAATAAGTTGGATAAAACCTCATAAACAGCATGTTGTTCTCATGTCCCTTGAAGGTATTGAAAACTGTGACCAGGCAGAATCTCTATCCGGAGCGGAATTATTACTAAATAAAGAACAGCTTCCTGAACCCGAAGAAAACGCCTATTACTGGAATGATATTATCGGCTTATCCGTTTATAATAGTGACAGTAAATGTCTTGGGAAAATAGAATCGATCATCCAAACCGGCAGTAACGATGTTTATGTGGTAAAAAACCGGGATATAACCGGTGATCACGAAATTCTGATCCCGGCCCTTGAAGCGGTTGTGCTGGAAATAGATATTAAACAAAAGATGATGCGCGTTGCTCTGCCCATAGGCCTATAACAATTTAAAGCAAACCTGAACGAACCAAAACGAATGATTTTTTCAATCCTTACAATATTCCCGGAAATGTTTGATCCATTCCGGGAACATGGGATGATAAAAAAGGCCATTGACCAGGGCAGCATAGCTGTCAATACGATTAATATCAGGAATTACGCCGAAGGCAGACACCGTGTAACAGATGACAGGCCTTATGGGGGAGGATGCGGGATGGTGATGAAACCTGAACCCCTTTCCAGGGCCATAAAAGCTGCTAAAGAGAAATCACCTTCCTCAAAAACGGTCCTGCTGACACCCCAGGGGCAAATGTTTAATCAAAAAGCAGCCTGTGATTTTAGCGAATCAGAGGGAATGATCCTGGTCTGCGGGCGCTATGAAGGTGTTGATGAACGGGTTTTTGAAGAGTACATCGACTGCGAAATATCCACAGGGGATTATGTCCTCACCGGTGGGGAACTAGCGGCAATGATCGTTATCGACGCTGTGGCTCGTTTAATTCCCGGAGTGCTTGGCAATAAAGATTCGGCTGAAAATGATTCATTTTCAAATGGTCTTCTGGAGCACCCGCATTATACACGACCAAGAAATTTTGAAGGAAATGAAGTGCCGGATGTACTCCTTTCCGGCAATCATAAAGAAATTGAAAACTGGCGGCTTGAAGAATCCCTGATCCGGACTTTTCTGAAAAGAAGGGATCTTTTGGGAAATAAATGTCTGAACAGGCAGGAAATTGAAATTCTGAAAAAATGGTGCCTTGATATTGAAAAAATCATACGTAACCAACAGACCCAATCTATATCTGGCACTGGTTCATTATCCGGTAGTCAATAAGAATGGTGATATCATAACATCGGCGGTAACCAATCTGGATCTGCATGATATTGCCAGAGCAGCAAAAACATATGGAATAAAAGCGTATTATGTGGTCACACCTTTAGCTGATCAGAAAGCGCTGGCCGAAAAAATTGTTGAGCATTGGACGAATGGCTCAGGCGGTTTATATAATCCAAAAAGACGAGAAGCACTGGACCTGATTCGAATAGAAGATACCATTAAAAAAGTGTCCAAAAACATCCAAAATGAAACAGGAAGCGCGCCCAAGGTTGTGGTAACCAGTGCACAAAACAACGGCCGAAGTATCACTTTCCATGATTTCCGTTTAATGATCCGGGACGGTCATCCCTATTTGATTGTGCTGGGTACGGCGTGGGGGCTTTCAAAAGATTTTATGTCAGATGCGAACTACACGCTTGAACCGATAAAAGGAAATTCCGATTACAACCATCTATCTGTCCGATCGGCAACCGCAATCATACTGGATAGGTTGACAGGCAAATAATTTTAACGTATATAGTGCGTTTGTGTTTAGATATTCAATAACTTTTTGATAAAATTTCATGCAATTTAAATATATTGGAGGGTAAAGAGCAAGAATGGAAACAATTGAACAACTGGAAAGAGAAATGATGCGCCTTGATTTGCCGGATTTCACATCCGGAGATACTGTAAAAGTGCATGTAAAAATCAGAGAAGGTGAAAAAGAACGTATACAGGTCTTTCAGGGTGTTGTAATCAGCAAACGAAAAGGTACTACTAATGCGACCTTCACGGTTCGAAAGATCTCGTACGGCGTGGGTGTGGAACGCGTATTTCCGCTGCATTCTCCGGCTATCGATAAAATTGAAGTGGTCACACGGGGTCGCGTTCGAAGATCAAAGATTTATTATCTTCGGAATCTTAAAGGAAAGGCCGCCCGCCTCAAGGAACGCCGTCTGAATTAGATGTGTTTTTATGACAGGTTCAAACAACCGGTTAATCGAGCTGCCATGGGCTCTCTTGATTTATGGACATATGAAAAGAAAGCCTTTGATAAAGGATATTCAGCAATAGCCGGAATTGACGAAGCCGGCCGAGGCCCTTTGGCCGGTCCTGTTATTTCTGCCGCGGTAGTTCTGCCGCTTTCGTTTACAGCCCCCGGAATCACGGACTCAAAAAAACTCACACCAAAAAAGCGCGATCTTTTGTTTGAAACAATATACGGGCAGGCTGTATCCATAGGGATCGGTATTATCGATCCCGTTGAGATTGACCGTATCAATATCCTGCAGGCATCACTTCTGTCCATGTCAATCGCGGTTAAAAACCTTAAACCACCACCGGATCATCTCCTGATCGATGGAATATTTAGAATCCCATCCAATCTGCCGCAAAAACCAATCACCAAAGGAGATTCATTAAGTATCTCCATTGCTGCCGCGTCCATTATTGCCAAAGTCACCCGGGACAGGCTCATGGTAAGATATGATGAGGATTATCCCATGTTCGGGTTCTGCCGGCATAAAGGCTATCCGACCAAAGCACACAAACAGGCAGTCAAAGAATTTGGTCCCTGTCCGATTCACAGGCGAAGTTTTAAAGGAGTCAAAGAATTTGTTTGAAAACCCCTATTCCTTTTAATGTTTGGAAATGTTTTCAAAACCCATTAAATATCTTGTTAATCCTGAAAATCCCGTTTAAGAAAGATAATCACTGTACAGATTGATGGGCTGAAGAATCACATGGTATTTAGTTAAACCAGTAATCATAACCCGGCACACGGATATGTTAAACAAAAAGCAAAAGTTCGGAAAAAAAAGTGAATCCCTTGCAGCCAGCTATTTAAAGAAGCAGGGGTATAAAATACTGGAATTAAATTACCGCAGCATGTTGGGTGAAATAGATATTATTGCAAAGGACAAAAATACCATTGTATTTGTGGAAGTCAAAGCCCGCAGTTCAAATCTGTACGGGAACCCGAAATACGCTGTAACGCCAAAAAAACAAAAAAAAATTTCAATGGTCGCGCTGTATTATCTTAAAACAACAAACCAGAATAAAATATCAGCCAGATTCGATGTGATATCGATAAGCCCGTTTAATCAAAATTCGGATATTGAACTCATAAAAAACGCGTTTGAATTGGCCTATGGATAATAAAGATAAAAAAGACCCAAAAAAGAACAAAAAAGGTATTCTATATATCGTCGCCATGCCGATCGGTAACAGCGAAGATATCACCCTGAGAGCCATTAACATCCTTTCCGGTGTGGATT
>JAUVGT010000096.1 GCA_030593645.1 Deltaproteobacteria bacterium | reverse complement strand
TTCAACTCCCCTGTTAAATAAAAAGACAAATTTAACAGGGCGGGTCCGATAAGTACGCTTCATGATTACGAAATTTGCACGCCTTGAATTTGAACTTTTTACGAAACCGTCTCATTCGGACTTTTTACGAGACCATCAAGGTTGGGCACTCCATTTTTATTCCCCTTCTGTCTTTTTGACTGGTAGTATATTACCTCAATCTCCATACAGGCTTTATCAAAGGCTTTGCCGTATAGATGTGCGAAGCCTGCCTTTTTTGCCGCCAGCCATCCGACATTCAGGGCGATAATCCATGGTGAACGCTTTTTTACCCAGCGATATAGACTTAATGGCCATTTTAGCAGCCCATATACTTTGACAGATTTTTCAATAAAGCTTCTGATCGGTTCGGGGAGTAAAAAATCTGATATGTTTTTCGCTTGATAGATCGTGTTCAGACGAACTTTGTAGAATCGCCTCGCCAGGAAATAGTCTTCACCCTTCCTGAACGTATCGATCCATACCAGGCTTCTTTCCAGCAGCGGCCCCAGGGAAGCTTCTTCGAGAGGTTTATCAGAATCCGGGAAATATTTTCTGGCGATTATATCTGCTGAATGCATGACCGCCTCTTTCCAATCGAAAAAACCAGGATTCGTTTTCAATAATGAGGTCAAACCAACCAGATTGGATCGGATTTTACATAGTCGCGGATCCATATCAGAATCTGTCTCATCATTCATGGAATTAAGTTCTTCAAGAATTTTTTCAAGCTCTTCGGTGTCTTTCTGTTTTTTCCGGTCTGAAGAAGGAGCTGCTTCATGGTATTCAAAGGCTGTAAGAGTCAGGATTCCAAAAAAAAGGTAAAGATCAACGAGAAGATACTTAACCAGAAGGAGAGTGGTTAACTTACTTGAAAGAAACGCTGCCCATGTTAACGGTTCAAGGAAAATTAAAAATCGAATGTATGCAATGTGTTGAATTTTCTTCTGATGATTTGAAACCAATTGAAATAATTTTTTGCTTTTTAGCCAGACATACCATTCCCGGGCATGATTGACCTGCCGGATATTTACTCTACTCAATCTTTTAAACACAGGTCGTTTAAGTATACGGTCAAACCGTTCCAGTGATTTGTCAACACTGCCCAGAAGTGCTCCCACGGAAACCTGGAGTTCCGGACGATCAGACTGTGGATAAAAGCATGATGCTATGGATTGAATATATTCGTACACATATTTCAAATCACCCATTTCAGGAGTATTCGATGACAGGATAATATTACATTTTTTTTCTATAATCTCATGCGCCTCTAAAGCAGGACCCGATATGGTTTCAGAAGACGTTTTAATGTGATCCAATTCGGCTTTTAAGGCTCTACGCCAGGAAAACACCCCCCTGGCCCTGGTAAAAATAATCAGCATGACACACAAGATAAACAAGGTCATGCAGACCCATAGAATTTTTAAAACAAACCATCCGGTCATAATAAAATCACTTTTTTTACATGATCAAAGGAGAGAATATATGGAAACATCTGATTTATCAAGCGATCTGGGCAGTAAAAACATGTAAATATGGAGATTATCAACATTTTTCATTACCCCTTGCGTATTCAAATGCTCCAAATCCAAAAAACGGCTAAAGATCGACCTCAGCCTTTCGGCCGGATTGATTTTAAAATTAGCCGGTTAAGGAAATTCAGTTAATAATTTCCAATTTTTTTATACTTTCGGCATTGGGTAATATACTATATATAGTGTATTCTTTTTTATAATTCCTATTTAAATACTATATATTGTATAATATTAACTCTTGACAGCCTTACTAATTGTTTTATATTCTATGGACGTATCATTCGGTCAAAGATAGAATTTACCAAACAACCATTATTTTAGATTTAATATGAAAGAAAATACAAATACACCAAATATGAATATGGCCCTATGGCTGGCCGTTATTGTCCTGATATTAAGCGTAGCAGTTCCGGTGCTTCACGGCAACCCTGGTCTTTTTAAACAGGAACCGGAGGGACACGCTAAACTTAAACTTGTATACCCGCCGCCGATGCCGGAGAAACTGGTTATCAAATCGAATTTTGTTGAAAATAAAAAGGATCCCGAACCGTCCATTAATCTCGCTCTAAAGGCAGAAAGGCTTTATCATCCATACATCATTAAAGTATCCAATCGCTATATGGTTGATCCTGCAATGGTACATGCCATCATCATGGCAGAATCGAGTTATAATCCAAACGCTGTATCAAAAGCGGGGGCCAGGGGCCTTATGCAGCTTATGCCTACCACCGCCAGAGAAATGGGAGTTATCGACAGTTTTAATCCAGAGCACAATATTGAAGGCGGCGTTCGCTACTACAAAAAACTTCTTAAACGGTTCAAAGGAAACACAAAACTGGCACTGGCAGCTTATAATGCCGGCAGCAAACATGTTCTGGAATACAATGGCATTCCTCCTTTTAAGGCCACTCAATATTATGTTAAGAAGGTCATGCAATATTATCACTACTACAAAAAACAGATCGAAATGAAAAAAGCCTGAAACGTCTCGCATAAGGGTTCGCGTAAAATAACTTCACATTTTAAGGGTCGAAGCGCCCATTCGGCCCTTAAAATGTGAAGTTATTTTTTTGCGAACCTTAAGTATCGGTACTTAATTTTTCGACTGCTCCTACCAGATATACAGTCATATTTAATGAAATTGACTGATCCCAATCATTTTATTCCATGAAAAGTTGTAATTCCTTAATATTTTTGATATTGACTTTTATGTAACCACAATTAATAATTACGCAAACCAAACAAATCGATTTTCGATAGTTCTGAAAAATGTGGAAGTGATCGAAGCCTTAACCGGAGAAAAAAAATGAAGTCCACTTCAATACTTGTTATTTTCATCGTCACAGCGCTCCTTTTTGGCGGCTGCGCATATGTCAATACAAAAACCCCATATGACGAAAACCTTGACTCAACTGAGTTGGGATCAAAGGTCGGCATTTCAGAAGCATACAGCCTTTTCTGGATCGTTGCCTGGGGTGACGCAAGTTATGCCGCTGCCGCGCGGAACGGAAATATTAAAATACTCAGGCACGCGGATCAGGAAACATTCCAGATTTTCCTGGGAATGTTTACAAGATGGCGCATTATTGTATATGGAGACTAAAGGCCAGGAGCAATCATGTTGAAACAAAAAAACATCATTACGGTTATTATTATAATGGTATTTACGTTTCTGATCGGATGTTCAACCCCGGGCCTGATCAGTGAGCCGACATTATCCGGCCGTATCTTTACCCATATTAAGGTTCCCTTTACCAAAGATTTAAACGCTACTCCAAGCGGAATCAATCAAGGATCCGGAATCGTTGTTAGAATCACTGAGCCTTTTACTCGATATAGATTTTATACTGAATTTAATTCTAACGCAATTGGTGATATTGCACGACACTACGGTCTTAAAACAGTCCACTACGCGACAATTGAGTATTTTAATATTCTCGGCGTATGGAGACACCAAAAAATATTTATCTATGGTGAATAAATTCATAAACCGGCTTCACGGCCTGTTAAATTCTTGATAATCCGCCTTCCGCGGATTGAGAACAAATGAAAGGAGGGAAAATGCAAAATAGATTTTGGACCCTATTCTTCTTTTTGCTTATTTTTCCATGCTTTTTAGTTGCTTTATCCTGCACCACAAAAAATGGAGCTGACACGGTATCTTCGACCGGTGAAGTAGAAGAAGAAACCCTTTCATCGACCGGTAATACTGATGAAGGCAATCTAACGGATGCTTCGGCCGACAGCGGGATCGAATTTCAGCAAGATAGTGACTTGCTTATCAGTGAAGATATTTATTTTAAAAAAGGCGGTTATTCTATACCGGATTCGGCTCAAGACATATTGAAAAGAAAAGCGGAGTTTTTACTTAAATACCCTGAAATTAAAGTTGTTATCGAAGGGCACAGCGATGAACTCGGCACTGATGAATACAACATGATTCTTGGAGAAAAACGAGCTGGAAGTGTGAAATCTTTTTTACTTGGATATGGTATCAATTCTTCAAGGCTGGCAGCGGTGAGCTATGGCAAAGAACGGCCGGCTGCCCCCGGACGGGATAAAAAAAGCAGGGAGTTAAACAGGCGCGTCCACTTTGAAATCGAAGATTATTAGAAGCGGTTTAAAGGATTAAAATCTTTAATCCAATACCGGAATTGAGCTTTAGGGGAGGTTTTAAAACAACTTCTATTGCTCTATCGGCAAGTTTAATTCCGGATAAACCGCCTCTTTGATATGATCCTCCAGGTAAAGTTCATGTTTAATTTCAGGAAAAAAATCAAGCCTGTTTAAAAGGATACCCTTCACCTCCCCTGCAAGGGTCTGATCGGCTTTATTCTTTTCCGGATTATTCTTATGCGCACTCCGGTTTTCAATAGGAATATTGTCATAAAGCAGAACACATAATGCCTCAAATAATCTTTTCCGCTTTGAATTCAACGTACGGTCACTATCAAGGTATTTCACAAGCAACGGAAGATTTTCCTTTTCTGCAAGACTTGTTTCTTCCTCCTGACACATAAAACAAAGCCCTTCATCACGGGACCATTTTTCCATCAAACCGGGATTTAAATCAGGAACTTCCCAGTATAAGCTTTCCCATTTCTTGTTCCCGCATTGGGGGCAGGGTGAATCCCATTGACGGGTTTGATCAAATGCGGCCGCCATCTCCGATAAAAAACGGCTTTCACTATAACCGCATGTCCCGCAAGATCTATTGTTTTTATATTTTTTTAAGCTCATGATAAACCTTTACCGAAATTAATGGGCATGTATTGATACATACACCCTTTTTTAGAGGATAATTACTGCAATTAAAACCAAATAAACATATTACATTTTTCGAGGATTGATCCGCCGAAGGTGGACCAATATCGAACTAATTCTATTTAACTGTTTTTATTACATTTATTAGCTTGTCAAAAATTCGAAAGGCCAATGAGTAGCCGTTTTTGTGAAATTTTTCGTATGATGGATAGCAAATTTATACTATATCGCACTTTATATTATACTTTTTTACAATTTCAACTCCGATTCTACAGTATAAATTTTTCAATAACATTTGCCGCCCCGTTTGTGTCATCCGGTTCCGTCCTGTAATTTACAAGAAACTCATCATTGTCAAATTGCTCTTCGGACCTTAGTTCCACAGTCATGCCAGTGGAAGTTTCCCCTATGATTCTTTTATATTCAATTTTAATTTCATTGTCTCCCGGCTGCAGGCATGCCAGTTTTTTCATATTCTCCGGAAGATCCGAAAGCATGGAATGTTCTTTGCTGAACAATCTCAGCGATTCTGACTTGCCGCCCTTTATCCCCACATCAATTTCGTTTATCAATACGTTCACATGATAACCATAAGCCATTACAGAAATTGCTGCCATGATATCTTTGCTCATATGACCTCCCGTATCCCATCCCCATATGTTAATAGATTTTTTAAAATTGATTTCTTTAATTTTCTATTTTATAAATCCGATTATTCCGAAATAGCCGTCCCTTCAACAGGTTTTTTTTTCGATCCTTTTAGAAGGGTTTTGTCTTCATTTAGAAAATAGGTAATTTTATTAGATTTGATCACCGATTTAGCTCTTGTCAGTACAGCATTTCCGGTTAGAATGATCACATTTTCATCCTGATGAAACTCTGCTCTTTCCGCCGTTGCCGTATCGCCATTTATGTGTTTTATTTTTACATGATTCGTGGCAATTATCGTTTCTATCATAGAAAAAATATCATTATTTTCCTTATGATCATCTGTTCCACTGTATCTAATAACCATATTGTCACAGCTAATTGTAAAAATATCATTTTTTACAATTACATTTTCGTTCATCGTTATTATCCGATTCGCGTTATCGATTTCCCATGTGACCGCAGTAATATGATAACCTGTTTTTGAAAAATTATTTTGTGCGACAAGAGATAATGGTGCGATGAGAAGTGACATACAAAAAACCATGAAGATAAACAGTCTATTCATATTCTATATCCACTTTTAATGATTCGTTTTGTCAGTATTATTGTTTTTTCCAATCGGTATACAGTATATAATAAATTCAGCGATCTATTAATGAGTTCCCTGTCATCTGTTCAGGTTTATCAATGCCCAGGAGATGCAGAATTGTTGGTGCAATATCCGCAAGACGCCCGGTTTTGAGCCTCTCTTTTTTTCGGTTATCATCAACCAGGATCAGTGGAACAGGATTAAGGGTATGGGCCGTATGGACATGCCCGTTTTCATCCAGCATCTTTTCCGAATTCCCGTGATCCGCTGTGATTAACGCGGTACCGCCCTGTTTCATCAACAACTTAATTATTTTCCCGACACATTGATCAACGGTTTCACAGGCTTTGATGGCGGCTTTGAGAACACCGGTATGCCCGACCATGTCCATGTTCGCAAAGTTTAACACAATAAAATCATACTCTCCCGAATTGATTCTTTTAATCACTTCATCGGTTACCTGAAAGGCACTCATTTCAGGCTTATAATCGTATGTTGGAATATCACGCGGTGATTGAATCAGGCATCTGTCTTCGTTTGGAAACGGCTTTTCTTCACCGCCGTTAAAAAAATAGGTTACATGGGCATATTTTTCGGTCTCCGCAATTCTAAGCTGTTTTAGGCCGTTTCTACTGACCACCTCACCGAGGATTTCTTCAAGGTGAGTCGCTGGAAATGCAATGGGAAGGGTGTATTTTTCATCATAGAGCGCCATACAGACAAATTCACAAATGTCAGGAAAAATATCCCTTTTAAAAAATTCAAAATCAGGATCGATCAGGGCGCTTGTGATTTCCCGGGCACGGTCCGCCCTGAAGTTAAAAAAAATGATGCCATCTTTGTCTTTGACTGTAGCGCGCGGTTTTCCGTTCGCATTCACTATCACCACTGGTTTCACAAATTCATCAGTATCCCCCTGCTCATAGGATTTTTTCACAGCCGTTACAGGATCAGTCTCTTTTACACCTTTGCCAAGCACAAAAAGACGATAGGCTTTTTCCACACGGTCCCATCTTTTATCCCGATCCATCGCGAAAAATCGACCGCATATGGACGCGATTTGCCCGGATTTATTTTCTTCCATATGGTGTTCAAGCATCTGCAGGTAATCTATTCCACCATCCGGGGGAGTATCCCGGCCATCTAATATGGCATGAACAAAGACTTTATCCACCCCCATTTTTTTGGCCATATCAAGCAGCGCAAAGAGATGGTTGAGCTGACTGTGAACACCCCCATCTGAAACCAGTCCCATAAGATGCAGGGAACTTTTGTTTTGTTTTATTTTTGAAAGAACCGATCCGAATACGTCATTTTTGAAAAACGCGCCATCCTGAATTGCCTGATCAATTCTCAGAAGATCCTGAAATACAACCCGACCCGCACCCAAATTCAAATGTCCCACTTCCGAATTACCCATAATCCCGGGGGGAAGGCCGACATCATCACCTGAACATAACAGTCTCGTATTTGGATATCTTTCTTTAAGGCCATCCAATATTGGTGTATCAGCCAGCCGAAAGGCGTTCCCGAACGTGTCCGGATTAATACCCCATCCGTCCAAAATCATCAGCAAACAGGGTTTGGGTGTATTCATCTGTAGTCTCCTTTTTCAAACCTCTTTTACTCAAAATCATCATCATTCATTTCCGTGTTATCTTCCGCTTCTCCTTCAATCATGGCTTCATATTCAATCAGGCTTTTCGTTTTTATTCTTTCGGCGTCAGCCCAAAGCCCTTCCAGATCATAAAATTGCCGTATGGGTTCATAAAAAACATGAATAATCACATGGCCGTAATCCATCAGAACCCAGTGCCCCTCCTTGAGCCCTTCCACGCACAACGGTCTTTTTTTATGTTTTTTAAGATCCGTTTGAATATAATTCGCAATAGCTGAAACCTGTCTGTTGGAACGTCCGCTGCAAATAATAGTTATATCCGCGACAGAGGTCAGATCCCGGATATCGAGGATAACGAGTCCAATCGCTTTTTTGCCCAATACGGCATTAACATATAGATCTATTGAATTGTTCAATGATTGTGTCATTTATAAAGTCCCTTTTTTTCGATATACTCATCAACTGCCAGCGGTACAAGATTTTTAACCGACCGGCCCTGTTTAATCATCTCCCGAACCCTGGAAGATGATATATCCATCAGCGAACCGTTATGCAAATAAACCGGTTTTTTGGTGTGATGCACAAAGGCCTTATCCCCGACAGAAAATTTATATTCCACGGAGATCTGTGCCCTGAGGTAGTCCCCCAATATTTCCCGATGTCCTTTTCTGCCGGGCCGGGCCATTACAATAAGCGGCAGCCGTTTGAAAAAGCTCATATATGATTTCCATGTGTGTATCTCCAAAACCGCATCAATACCTATAATCATAACCAGTTCAAGGTTCCCGGAAGCATTTGATATCAGATGATTTACCGTATCGATCGTATAGGAAAGCCCTGTGCGTTTGAGTTCGACATCACAGACAATATACCCCGGATACTCTGATACAGCCAACTCGATCATTTCAAGACGATTTTTAGCGCTGACCATGTCTTCCATACCCTTGTGCGGTGGGATGGCAGACGGGATAATATATATTTCATCCAATGAAAACCCATTCTTAACCTCAAGGGAACACTGCAGGTGACCCCGATGGATCGGATTAAATGTTCCGCCAAACAATCCTATGCGCATGTTTACCTTTTCATAAATAGATATCCGGAGGCCTGCCCGCCATAGATAGGCGACGGTGGATGCCCCCTTGGGGAGATTTAGCAAAGTGCCTGATATTATTGTACACCCTGTAATTCTCGCGATATACCGAAAATGTTATGTCAATTAGTTTGGGAACTTTCCAGCAGGTTAACAATTCGGGATTTTAGATTTTTCAAACCGATCCCTTCCAGGGCAGAAATCATGATAATATCCTTATCATCTGCTGCCTCTTGAAATTTCTCAGCCTTTTCGTCAGCGTCCGGCAGATCTATTTTATTTAAAACCAAAAGCTGCGGTTTCTGCATGAGTTTTTTGTCATACATTTCAAGTTCCCGATTTATGGTTTCATAGTGATCCAGGGGATGATCAAAGTCAATAGATGAAATATCTATCATGTGAATAAGTACCTGCGTCCTCTCTATATGCCGCAGAAACTTGATCCCAAGCCCCACACCCTGGTGAGCTCCGGCAATCAGACCCGGGATATCAGCGATTAGAAAAGGTTCTGTCCAATCGGTATGGACAACACCAAGGTTCGGTGAAAGGGTGGTGAAGGGATAATCAGCAATTTTGGGGCTTGCTGAGGAGACGGCACTGATTAGTGTGGATTTTCCGGCATTTGGCATGCAAATGATGCCGACATCGGCAAGAAGTTTTAATTCCAGGTTAAGTTTCAAGGTGATGCCCGGTTCACCGGGCTGGGCAAAACGGGGTGTCCGGTTTTTTGAAGTCTTAAATCGGGCGTTACCCTGTCCGCCACGACCGCCTTTTGCCAAGACATATTTTTCTCCGGGAGTGGCAAAGTCTTTGATGATCCGCCCGGTATTTGCATCCGTTACAACTGATCCGACAGGAATTTCAATAAGAAGGTCCTGACCGCTTTTTCCCGTCTTATTCCTTCCCAGCCCCTGCCTGCCGTTTTCGGCCCTGAATATTTTACGATATCTGAACTGATACAACGTTCGTTTTTTCAATGATGCCACTAGAATGACATCGGCACCTGTACCGCCATCTCCTCCGTCCGGTCCACCCCGGGGTATAAATTTTTCACGCCGGAAACTCACGCATCCGCGGCCCCCATTCCCGGACTGAACAGTGATGACTGCTTCGTCAACGAACTTCACGCCGCATGAACACTCGCTAATTTACGAGTACGACCCGACCGCCCGTATTTCACAACACCGTCAATCTTGGCAAAAAGAGTATAATCTTTGCCCATTCCCACATTATCACCCGGATGAATCCGTGTTCCGACCTGTCGCACCAGTATGTTCCCGGCCTTTACTTTCTGACCGGCAAATATCTTTACACCGCGCCTCTGTCCGTTACTGTCGCGACCGTTTCTTGAGCTTCCGGCTGCTTTTTTATGTGACATTATTCATTCTCCCTGACATTACACTTTAATGGTGTCTATTTTTACCGCCGTATACTGCTGGCGATGCCCTCGTTTGCGGCGATATCGTTTTCTTCGCTTATATTTAAAGACAATGATCTTTTTGGCTTTATCCTGCTCAACAATGTGTCCGGTTACCGCTATATTTTCAATATGCGGCTGTCCAATATTTACATTTTCACCATCTGAAAACATAAGAACCTTGTCAAAAGATATCTTTTCGCCGATTTCCCCTGACATTTTTTCAAATCTCAGGGTATCTCCCTCTTTAACCTTATATTGTTTCCCGCCGGAACTGACTACAGCGTACATATTTCTAGCCTCCTCGCCATATACATTTAAAAACACTAAATATTAAACTTTCCACCAGATTTGTCAAGAAAAATATGGGAATTGATTGATTTTGTCTGATACATCAGTTCAAACACATGTTTGCCTCTCGATCAAAAAATTAAGGGGTTCCACCACAAAATCGATGAAACCCCCTTTATTTTTCTGTTATACCAGACCTTAACCCTTAACTTCTTCCTTAACCGATACCGCCATCTTGAACAGAAAAGTCATGATCAGCAGACCGATGGCCCATACTCCAGCGCTGATGACAAGCTCAGGAATGGTGGGGATATATTCAGTTACATGATGAAGCGCGGAAGGTACAAATCCGCCGGAAATCATACCCAGTCCCTTGTCAATCCAGGTGCCGGCAAATATCGCGATGCATGCCACCGCCAGAACGCCCTCGTTCTTTCTTGTCATGGGCGTAACAGTAAGGATAATGCCGACCACCATCAACGCCATGGATGACCACATCCATGGGACCAGGGCGCCATGCCCGTGAAGCCCGAAAAACAGGTATTTAATATGGTCCATATGCTCCGGAATCTGGCTGTAAAACACAACAAAGACCTCACATAAGAAAAAGAAGAGGTTGATACATATTGCGTATGCAACGATCTTGGCCAGTGACTGGATCTGTTCCCTGCCCGGATCAAAATTCGTTGTCTTTCGAATGATCAGACAAATCAGGATCAGCAAGGAAGGACCTGCCGCAAACGCGGACGCAAGAAACCGTGGAGCGAGGATCGCAGTCATCCAGAATCCCCTTCCCGGAAGCCCGCAGTACAAAAACGCCGTAACCGTATGGATACTGACCGCAAATGGTATGGACAAATAGATCAGGGGTTTAAGCCATGCCTGGTAATGAATGTTGTTTCTTTCCGCTTCCAGAACGTTCCATCCGATAATGAGGTTCAGAAACATGTACCCATTAATGACTGAGGCATCCCAGAACAGGACTGAATTCAGACTGGGATACAGCATCACATTAAAAATCCGGCTCGGCTGCCCAAGATCCACAAACACAAACAGAAGACACATAACCAGAGCCGCAATCGCCAGGAATTCACCCAGGATTGTAATTCTGCCGAATGCTTTATAATCATGCAAATAATAGGGAAGAACCACCATGACGCCCCCGGCGGCAACCCCCACAAAAAAAGTAAGCTGGGCGATGTAAAAGCCCCAGGATACATCCCGGCTCAAACCCGTGATACCGAGACCAAAGTCCAGCTGATACAAATAAACAAGAAAACCCGCGCCAATCACAACCAGCAAAAATGTGACCCACCCATAATATTTTTTACCGCCTTTTAACGTTAATTCAAGCATAACCACCTCACACGATGTAGTAAACAGCAGGCTCGGTACCAAGACTCTGTTTACGTCTAATGGTGTAATTTTCTTTTATCAGTTTTCTAACCTCAGACCCGGAATCAAACAGATCTCCAAATGCAAGCGCGCCCTTTGAAGCCTCCACACAGGCCGGCATCTTCCCGACCGCCAGGCGTTCGGCACAAAAATTACATTTTTCAACCACGCCCTTCATTCTTGTTGGAAATTCTTTGTTAGTTTCCGTGAGAAACGGTCTCGGATCCCTGTAATTAAAACTTCTGGCACCAAACGGACAGGCCGCCATACAGAACCTGCAGCCGATACATCGATGAAAATCCATTAAAACAATGCCGTCACTCTCCCTTTTAAAGGTAGCCTGTGTCGGGCAAACTCTCACACATGCCGGGTTTTCACAATGATTACATAGAACAAGAAACGGTTTATGTTCAATTTCTTCACTGACAAACCGTGCCGCTTTCATGGGAAACGCGTGTTTATATTCTTCTTCCCAGATCCATTTTATTTCATGATTTTTATTTTCTATTTTTGTCGGTACATTATGAATCTTATTGCAGGCGTCAATGATCGGTTTCATGTCGTCGGAAGTTTTCAATTTCCGCGTGTCGATGACCATGGCCCATTGTTTGGCCTTCAGGGCGTTCGGATTTTTTTTGACTTCAATTTTCGGGCCTTTAACTTCTCCCCCTCCTGAAGCAAAAACATTGATCGCAGACCCGGCCCCGAAACCAAGCGCTGAAATACCGGCTATCTTTAAGAAGTTTCTTCTGCTGCTTTTCATTACTTTATCTCCTTCGGGTTATCAATATGGCAATCCCAGCAGTAAGGCCGGACAGAGGCGTAGTTATGACATCTATCGCAAAACTCGGCCTTGTTTGAATGGCAATCCAGACAGGTGTTGGTCAAACTCATTGTAAATTCCTTC
>JAUVGT010000326.1 GCA_030593645.1 Deltaproteobacteria bacterium | reverse complement strand
AGAGGTACGTTTGATATACCAGCCGGGGATGGATACGATTGCCCGGGCCGCCAGCGGTTCCCCAATAGCCGATGATAACCAGTTTGAGATCCAGTCCGCCTTATTTTGCGTTCTTTCGATAGTTTCACGATCGGTAAAATCGGGAAAATGCAGCGCATGACCATTGTATTCTACAGCGGTATCCTGCTTTCTATTCTCGGTTGCCGGTCTTACACTGGCTATGGTTTCTACCGCGAATACACCTTTGGGTCCCACAACAATGTGGTCGATATTATATTTTTCAGCCGCGAAATCATGGTAAACATAATACCCGTGGATCATAAGCTGGTTGAGTTCCTGGCCCGTGGTCAGTTTACCTTCATAGCTGATACGAATATTTTTCCGCTGATCAATCTTTTTAATGAGTTTAAGAGACAACCGCACCATAAAAACGGAACCGATCAGTATGACCAGTATTATATCAATTATATTCCAGTCTCGTCCTCCAAAATGGATCGTGGATATCAGACTTGTGTAAATAATGAGCGGAAGTACAGATAAATAACAAACACGAATTTGTATATTTCCATTCAAACCGCCTATTGTTTCAAGCAGAGATTGACCCGGGCTGCGAAGAAATTCCTGTGTAATTGATGATCGTTTTCTATGATGTTTATGGACCAATGATATAAAATAGAAAACTCCTGCCGTAATGAAAATGGCACACAAAACAATCAAAGTCGGCAGGTACTGCATGATATACTTAAAATTAATCATATTCATCCATCCATAAATCGATAATCAGTTTTTTCTTTATATAAAAAGGATCCATAATCAAACGAATGCTCCTATTCTCATTTTTTGGGGTCAAGCGTCACACCTGCGGCACGGGCGATCTTTTCAGTTAAAGCGCCTTCCCTCCGCCAGACATAACAGGAATCAACCAGGAACTGCTCCATATGCTCGCCGGATAACTCTCGCTGCTCCGGGTTGCGATCCATATGGACCCAGTATCCCTGTAAAACAGCCGGGGCCATGGCCAGAAGAAGTGTGGTCAGATGAATACAGCCTTTCCGGCCGCCAACCCTCCTCCTGACCTCAGAGGTAAATCCCGGTGATATGCTCAGCCCCCTGATCCTGTCGAGGCTTTCCTTCATCTCAGCACACTCATCATGTGGGGTTACCGGCAGTTCAACTTCGATCTCATCAATTTCCAAAGAGGCCAGGGCTACCTTGATGCATATTCTCATGTGGTGGATCATGGATGCATCTCTGGGCTTTCCTTCCACGGTATAGGTCGGTACCAGCCGACTGTCCTTAAGTTCACCGTACACCAGGACGTGGGTGTTATTGCATTCATAGGTTGAAATGTCAATCTTCCGATTCTGTATTTTTTCGCCTTTAAATATTTCAAGTAGTTTCACGATCTGCACCTATTTAAATCATCATTCTTTTGTACAGCAAAATAATAAGCCATGCTGTACTTCTTTTCTTATCGAATTTCGTACTCACATACCTTCTTTATAGCAAGCTTCGTGTTATACATTATGTTACAGTGTTATTAAATGCAAGATAGATAATGATATGGTATTTTCTAATTTTATCTTGATTGTCAGTTATCTTCTGGATAAAATACACTTTCAGTAAAAACCTTTTCATATATTCTCAAAAGTTATCAAATTTGATGGTTCTGATCGAAAGGAGGCATGGTGCGAATCGTATTAATCTCCACATATCCCCCGATTGAATGCGGTATCGGCACATATACAAGCTTTCTGGTCGAAGCCCTGGAGCGTACTCCAAATGAGGTCTATATTGTAAGCCCATATGGCGCGGAAGGCAGGCATGTGTACCCGTGTTTTGATCCTGGAGATGATGGAATTGCAAAAAAGATTTTTAACCTCGCAAACAAAGTCACACCTGAAGTGATTCACATTCAGCACGAGTTCGGCCTGTATGGAGAGCTTGACGGCATTGCCGTGCTGGAAATGATCTATCGCTTTAAATCCATCGGTATACCGGTCATGGCCACCCTCCATACTGTTAAAGGTGAACTGGAGTTCAGTAAAAAAATGATCCTGGAAACCATGTGCAGGGAACTGGACGGTATTATCGTGCATGAAGAAAACCTGGCTGATCTATTGAGAACTGTTTATCACACGGAACCAAAGAAAATTTTTCTGATCCCCCATGGTGCCCGCGTTAAAAATCCTGTGCCCGATGCCAGAAAAAAACTCAACCTGAAAGGTCGAAAAGTGATCCTGCTGGCCGGATATCTCAGACCGACAAAATGTTTTGATAAAATTGTGGATCTATTTCCTGATATTCTTGAAAAGGTTCCGGATGCATTACTGGTAATCGCGAGCAAACAAAGGATCCCTGGAATCAATGAATACCGGGAGAGTCTCCTTGAAAAGATATCCCGTTCACCGGCCCGTAACCGAATTGAAGTCTTCAGGGGCCAGTTCCCGCAAGAAACCTTTGATACTATTTTGAGTGCTTCCGATATCATGGTATTGCCGTATTCAACAGGAGCCCAGAGCGGTATCATGGCACATGCCATGACCTTTGGTAAACCGCTTGTCACATCAGATCTTCCGGCGTTTGTTTTAAGGCTGGAAGAGTCAGGGGCAGGTCTCTATGCTCGAACCGATCAGGAATATGTGGATCACATTGCCGCCCTGCTGATCGACCGGGAGCTTTACAGCACGCTTTCCGGGAATGCCCTGACACATGTGAAGAATAAAATATCATGGGGTATCGTCGCACAACAAACCGAAGAAATATATAAAAAACTCGAACAAAAACCCAAATACAAAACACGGTATGTATTTGCCGGTGAATAGGAAACCTCATGTTTATACGCTGTGAAAAAAATCCCATTATCCGCCCTGGAGATGTTAAACCTTCGGCAGATGGATACCAGGTCATTGGTGCTTTCAATCCCGGAGCCATTCGGTTTAATGACGAGGTCATACTTCTTCTCAGGGTTGCTGAAAAATGTGCTCTAAAACCGGGTAAAGTCCGGGTTCCGGTTTATCGATTTTCCAACGGGAAAGGGATTCCCGATATTATGGAGTTTGATGAAAAAGATCCGGACCTGGTACTTAAAGACACGCGAGGCGTGATGTACCAGGGAAAGGACTATCTATCCACAATCAGTCATTTGCGCGTGGCGCGAAGCAGTGACGGAATAAACTTTACGGTTGATCCAAAGCCTTTTATCTATCCATGCTCTCCGGATGAGACCTATGGTGTGGAGGACGCACGGATTGTATATATCGATAATACATATTACATTAATTATTCCATCGTATCCAAAGACAGCTGGTGTACCGCCCTGTCAACGACTACAGACTTTAACGATTTTAAAAAATGTGGAATCATTTTTCATCCTGAGAATAAAGATGTTTCCATATTCCCTGAAAAAGTCGGTGGCAAGTACATGGCTTTGCATCGGCCGAATAACAGCGGGTTTGGAAAAGCATCGATCTGGTACGCAGAATCACCTGATCTGCTTCACTGGGGAAATCATAAATGCATTGTCCGACCGCGCAATATGTCCCATGAATCCATGAAAATCGGAGGGGGCAGCGCCCCGATAAAAACAGATGACGGATGGTTATCGATCTACCACGCCAAGGGGGACAACTCGCGATACAGCCTTTTTGGGATATTGCTCGATTTAAATGAGCCCTGGAAAGTGGTTAAACGGGCAACCGTCCCTTTATTTGAACCTGAAATCGAATACGAAACAGATGGATTTTTCGGCAATGTTGTATTTACCAACGGTAATGTGATAATGGATGAACGTCTTTACATGTACTATGGGTCGTCTGACGAAACGACCTGTCTGGCTGTATCATCGGTTAAGGAAATACTGACCAGTTTATAAAAAGGATTTCATGTCAATTAAAAAAAGTCTTGATATCATTCACCGCTTTAAAGGCAATCCTGTCATTACAATGGATGATCTTATGTTTTCGGCGTCTGACATCTGCAACGCCGGGGCAGTTAAAATTGACGGTTCTTACCTGCTTCTCGTGACCATTGAAAGCCTTCGGGGGCATAGAAGCCTTTATCTTGCTCGCAGTTCAAACGGTTATGATTTCGAAGTCGATAATGAACCATTTATAAAACGTACGGTAGATGAAGAATTTAGAAAATATGAAGAAATCAGTATCACGGACGGCCGGATCACACCCTTTGAGGATTTTTATTTTATTACCTATACGGCTGAAAGCAGGCACGGCTACAGGATAGGATTGATAAAAACAAAGGACTTTAAAAGCTTTGACAGGCTTGGATATATCTCAACCGTAGACACGAAAGGGGGAACGCTCTTTCCTGAAAAGATTAACAACAGGTATGTTAAGTTCGAAAGGCCCTGGAGCGGAGGACGGATTTGGATCAGTTCCTCAGATGACCTTGTTTACTGGGGTAATTATAAAGCGGTATTATCTCCCAGACCCGGTTATTGGGACTCAAACCGCGTGGGGGATGCCGTGCCGCCGATCCGGGTTAAGGACGGGAATTGGCTGTTGATCTATTACGGAATCAAAAAAACATCCGCGGGTCCCCTCTTTAGAATTGGTGCGGTATTTTTAGACGCAGAAAATCCCTCCAAAGTCGTTGCCCGGACCAATATCCCCATCCTGTGCCCGCGAAAAAGTTATGAGCGAATCGGGGATGTGACAAATCTGGTCTTTTCGTGCGGTGCTGTTTTGGATGAAGAAAATTTTTACCTGTATTATGGCGCGTCAGACAGCGGTATCTGCCTTGGCACCACCACCATTGATGAAATCTATCAAGAATGTATGAAAAGTAAAGGAGAATTCTGATGGCTGATTCCTTTCCCTTTAGTCATGATATCCTCCACCGGTTTGAAGGAAACCCGATTATCACCATAGAAGATATACCGTTCAGATGTAATACCGTTTTTAATGGCGCCGTAGTCAAAAAGAAAGAAAAATATTATCACCTCCTGAGAGTCGAAGGCCAGCAGGGATATTCAGTATTTGCCCTTGCAAGAAGTAAAGACGGTCTCCATTTTGAGGTTGACAGTAAACCGGTCATGGTACCGGCAAAAAATGGCCCTTTTGCCAAATATGAAAAGCATGGTATCGAAGACCCGCGTATCACTGAGATCGAAGGTAAATATTATGTCATGTACACAGCATACTCAAAATACGGTACGCGCATCGGTTTAGCTGAAACAAAAGATTTTGTTAACTACAAACGCATCGCTCTTGTGTCTGAACCGGGCAACAAGGACGGAATACTTTTCCCCGAAAAAGTCGACGGTGAATACGCGCGCCTTGATCGACCGATTGGTAAAAACACAGGCAGCATGTGGGTATCATACTCAAAGGACCTGATTAACTGGGGGAGATCCGAACTGATGATGACTCCCCGATCCGGTATGTGGGACAGTTTTCGAATCGGGGCCTCGGTCCCGCCGATCAGAACCGATGAGGGATGGCTTGAAATTTACCATGGTGTAAGGATGACATCGGCCGGTCCGATATACAAGATCGGCACGGTATTACTGGATCTTCAGCGGCCGCATAAGGTCATTGCCAGATGCACTCAACCGGCCCTTTCACCGCGAAGAGATTATGAAAGGATCGGAGATGTCGGGAATGTGGTCTTTGCATGCGGAGCCATTGTGGAAGATTCCGGTGAAATAA
>JAUVGT010000263.1 GCA_030593645.1 Deltaproteobacteria bacterium | reverse complement strand
GTTCCGATTTTTGATCTGATTTTAATTTAAACGTCTCATCGATTAAATTTCTTATACTGGCTTTGATCTCTTTTTGTGTTTCGCTGATCATATCATGAGCGTTTCTCTTTTTTTTATTGAGTTCCAGGTTAATTTTAATTTTAGCCTTTTTACTCTTTCCGAAACCGAATATACCGGTGGAGCCGTGGGTTACGATTTCATATTTTATTTCACTCTCCGTAATCTTTAACTTCTTTGACGCTTTTTTAACTGCTTTTGCAATGTTTTTTCCTTCAAATTCCTGAAATTTCGACATATGTTTCCTCCATTAAGCAGCCTTCTTCTGTATATAATATTGCTGTCCCATTGAAATGATATTACTGATAAACCAGTATAGAACCAGTCCAGATGAAAAGTTGATAAATATAAATGTAAATACAATGGGTAGAGCCATCATCATTTTAGCCTGTGCCGGATCACCCATCGGTGGTGACATTTTTTGCTGTAAGAACATGGATCCACCCATTAATAATGTTAAGACCGGTATTCCGTACGGAGGTTCCATTAACGGCACGTTAGAAAAACTAAAATTGAAAAGTCTATCCGGCGCGGATAAATCATTGATCCATCCAAAGAACGGCGCGTGTCTTAATTCGATGGCTTCACCGAGCATTCGATATAAAGCGATGATTACCGGGAATTGTACCAGCATGGGCAGGCATCCTCCCACAGGATTAACTTTATAGGTGCGGTATAATGCCATGGTTTCTTCATTCAATTTCTTCTTATCATCTTTATATTTTTCTCTAAGCTCCGCGACCAATGGCTGTATCTTTTTCATTTCACCCATCGATTTATAGCTTTTACTTCCAAGCGGCCAGAGTAATAATTTTAGTATTATGGTTAGTACAATAATGACCAGCCCATAATTAGGGATGTAATTATACAGAAAATTCATGAATTTTAAGCAGGGTTTTGCCAATATATCAAACCAGCCAAAATCGATGACTTTATCCAGGTCATTATGATATCCTTCGAGCAGCGTAATTTTCTTGGGACCCATAAAAATATTAAACGCATATTCTTTCTCGGTTCCGGGATCTATTTTGGCGGGTTGGATGTAATGCGCCCGGAGTTCTTTAATCGTTTTTTCCTTTTGTGTTTCTTCGTCTTTTTGTATAATTGTGTTTAGTGACAGCCTTAACTGTGTCTCGATAACATTCACAGGAATAATGGCTGTCATAAAATATGTATCCTGTATGGCGACCCATTTTAAAATTCCTTTGTAAAGATCTTGATCTTCAATATCGGAAATATCAATCTCCTCAAGCTCCGTATCGATTAATGCGCTTGGTCCCTCAAAACTGTATCCTCTTGCTTTTTTTGTAACGTCCTTGGTCAGTGTGACATAAACGTTATCAATGGTGCTGTTTGATCCGTTTTTTACGGATATATTCAAGCCAACCATGTAATTGGCATGATTGAATATATATTTCTTTTCAATCATGACTCCGTTTGTTCCAACCCATTTAAAAACAATTTCACGGCTTCCATCAATGATTTCAATGGTATCTTCGGGGTTATCTGTAAAAAAATATTCCTTGCTTAAGTCGGAATATTTATTTCCATAATAACTGGTTAAGATTGACCCGTTACCGGTGGTTTTAGAAATCAGTTCTTTTTCAATTGAGTTTTCATCATTTGTTTCTTTGTATTTTTTTAGCTTGAAGCTTGTAATCGCGGCTCCCCTATTTGAAAGTTCGGCCCGGTACAGTGAGTTTTCAACGATGATTGTCTTCGGTTCAATCTCTTTGTGACTGATATCGTTTAGTTCTTCAAACGTCTTTTTTTCAACCTTGGGTGTCTCCTGTTCGGTGGCCGCTTCTTTTTTAATATCCGGTTGAACCTGTTTGGTTTGTTTCGGTACAAAAAACATTTGCCAAACAGTCAAAATGACAAATGAAATTGCGATTGCGATTATTAGTTGTTTTTGATCCATTATTATCTCCTAGTCGAATAAGTTGATCTCTTTCATCACCATTAAATACAGATATTTCAAAGATACGTGATTTTGTGATTTCGGTATCTTACCAGTGGGAATCGTTGAATTCGGATTAACCGGTATTGATTTTATAAATGGGGTCTTAGAAGGGATCTACAGGTTTAAATTTTCTCAGGCCGTTGATATAAAAACCAAATAATGTATCAACCGTTTCTGCGCGATGGCTTTACAGATTATATTTACCAGATATTTAGTACGGCATCTTAATTTATGGTACAGGATCGACTCCGCCTGGATTGAAAGGATGACATTTTAATATTCTCTTTATTGCCAGGACCGTTCCTTTTAACAGACCGTATCTTTCAATGGCCTGATACGCATATCTTGAACAGGATGGATAAAATCGGCATGCTGGTCCGGTTACGGGCGATATTACAAGCTGATATATCCGTATGAGTAATAGAGCTGGAAGTATGATCATTTTATTCGGTTTCAAGATGGTTTGCTATCCTGCTAAATATATTTTCCAGGGATTGAAATAATTCATTAGATGTTGTTTGAGCTGATTCTCTTTTTGCGATGATGCTCATATCCCAAATGCCATTAATTTTATGCCTGTTTAATCGGTAGTATTCTCTGGAAATCCGTTTTATTCGGTTTCTTTTGGCCGCGTTTCCGACTCTTTTGGTTACGGTAATACCGATTCTTGATTTTTCTGTCAGCCCTTTTGAATAGTATAAAATAAAATTTTTGTTCTGTCGTTTTATCCCTGTTTTGCCAATTCTGATAAAGTCGGATCGTTTTCTAATTCTATCTGCCTTTGAAAAGGAAAATTCCCTCAAATATTGTGCCCCTGTTATGTCCTCTTTTGTGTTGTTTCCGGCACCGATTGCTTCCTGTTTATGTTAACTGGAAATTTTATGCTGATAATCGGCTTCTGCCCCTTGCTCTTCTATTGTTAATGATTTTTCTTCCCTGTTTGGTTGACATCCGTTTTAAAAATCCGTGTTTTCTGGCTCGCTTTCTTTTGCTTGGTTGAAATGTTCGTTTCATTTGTTTTTTCCTTTATTCCGATTAGTATTTATAACACCTATTATTAGTTATATTAATAGGTTATTGTCCTTATTCCCGCTGTGTTTTCGTTGGTTCTGAGTATATAACCTTGTAATCAAAACACAACGTTTGTTTGATGTCAACATTCAATTTTTATATGTCTCAAAAACCTCAAACTCTTCCATATGAAAATTTGAATCAGGATAGATCACAATCTGTTTCTTGATGATCTGTTCCAGTTTAATAACAATATCGTTCAGCTCTCCGTGCAGCAGATCGGCAATTTCCGGATTGACTTTCAGTGTAAACCGAACACCGGTGGTGTCTTTTTGTTCACGCAATATTTCCTTGTATATATTGTAACAAATTGTCTGCCTGGATATTAAGTACCCCTCACCTTCACAGTAAAAGCACGGTTCGCACAGCAGCCGTGAAAGCGGTTTCTTATTTCTCTTACGAGTCATTTGAATCAATCCGAGTTCTGATATGGGTAGAATATGGTTCTTGCTTCGATCTTTTCTGAACGCTTCCCTCAGCTCATTGAAAACTTTTTCCTGGTTTGTTTTCTTTTCCATATCAATAAAATCGATGATGATGATGCCCCCGAGATCTCTCAATCGGATTTGATAGGCGATTTCTTTTACCGCCTCAAGGTTTGTTTTTAATATCGTCTCTTCAAGGTTATGTTTTCCGACAAACCGTCCTGTATTGACGTCTATGGCAACCAGCGCTTCTGTATGTTCAATGACGATATATCCACCCGACTTTAACCATACCTTTCTTTTAATTGCCCGTGAAATATCCCCTTCAAGGTTATACGCATCAAAGATCGGTTCGTCCCCATCGTACAGTTCCACACAGTCTTTTAGACTCGGCATAAACTTGTCTAGAAATTGGAGGATTTCTTCATATCCCTCACGTGAGTCAATAACAAGGCTTTCCGCCTCATGAAGAAGCAGGTCCCGTACTGCCCGAAGACTTACGTTAAGTTCTTTGTGAAGTGGTGCAGGGCATGAGCTCTTATTATATTTTTGCTGAATGCTTTCCCATAGATTATTTAAAAAATGCATTTCATATTCAAGTTTTTCTCTTTTTATTCCATCAGCAGCCGTCCTTATAATATAGCCATATTCTTCGTTCCTGATATCCACAATAATATCTTTTAATCGATTTCTTTCGTTTTGATCTTCGATTCGTCTGGATATCCCGATATGATTGGAAGTGGGCATTAAAACAAGAAATCTTCCAGGTAATGATACATAAGATGTAACCCGGGCGCCCTTGGTTCCTATGGGTGATTTGGATACCTGGACCCTGATATCCTGTCCTTCGGATATCAGATCTTCAATATGAAAATCCGTCCTTGTGGCCGGTATGGCCAATTCATTTTTTTCAAAATCTTCGTCTTTCTCCTCTTCTTCCTTTTCCTCATTCGCGAGCATGATCCGTTCAATATCATCATACCGATTACCCTCAACATCGTTCACATATATAAATGCGGCCTGCTTTAAACCGATATCCACAAAAGATGCCTGTATTCCAGGTAAAACCCTTTGAACTCTTCCCTTATAAATATTACCTGTAATATCTGACTCATCCCCCCTTTCAATGAACAACTCAACGATGGTTCCGTCTTCAAGCAATGCGACGCGTGTTTCATGGTTCGTTTTATTGATAATAATTTTTTTATACATTTTCAGCTCTTGCCGGTTATTCTTCATTTATGATTTCTGCCTTGTATACTCAAACGTGAAGACATTTGGAATGTCCGCTATTATAAATCATTTTATCCATATAATCAACACTTTGAAATCATGTCTCTTTTCATTTCACTATTTATTTTAAAGAACGTCTTGTTTATGGTTTTAAGTCACGTGTTGTGATCAAGCTTGACGGTTTCGTAAAAAGTCCAACTTCTGCGTTGTGCTGCATTTCGCAATCATTCAACGTACTATAAGTACGCTTCATGATTACGAAATTTGTACGCCTTGAATTTGAACTCTTTACGAAACCGTCTAATTCGGACTTTTTACGAGACCATCAAGCTTAACGATCCTCACCGGTTTTATTTCATTTTCTGTAAGATTGAATATTGTTCCGATCGCTTCACGGGGCCGAATCTTTTTGCCCTGCAATGTGTTCATTTTTATTTCAATGCATTGGGGGTCGGTGACTTTGATTTCTGATACATGCCGTTTCAGATCAATCTCTTTTTTTCTGCCCTTTTTATCTGTCTTGGTGATGATTTCCGTTTCACTTCTTTGAAAGCGTTCCACTTCATTTTTTTTAAAAATATTTTCATTTGATGTGACCCTGTATCGAAGAGTCTCTGTTTCTGAACTCTTTTTTTCTTTTGAGTATATACTGCAATCATGTACAAAAAGACCTTCCGGAAGATTTTTGTTCAGTCCGGTGACCATTCGGTTTCGGTCCACGGGCTCGGTAATGTTTAAAAACATATATTCTACTTCGCTTTCCATTCCGATTGGAAGGGGATCCTGAAAAGATATTTTTGGTTTTGGGTGAAATCCCTGAGAATATTTAACCGGTATTTTTAATCGTTTCAGTGCTCGAATGATTATATTTACCATCTCAAGGTGACCGAAAAACCGGGCCCGTCCGGTTTTTGAATATTTAATGGTTAGTTTTACAGGGTTGGTTTGGGTTGGTGGTGGTGGTGTTTTAACCGAATCCATGTATTCATTTTTCTTTCCGTCATATATGTCCGGCAATATATTTTTAAAATCACAGACACCGCATTGGTTACACTCATCGATTCTACAGTCACGGGTTATTTTTTCCCCCATCCCTTTCTGATATTCCTCAACCAGGTACTTCTTGGATATACCGGAATCAATATTATCCCACGGTAATTTTTCATCAAAGGATCTCTTTCGAGCGGTAAAAAAATGAATATCTATCCCTTCGTCCAGACACGCTTCATTCCATGCCGAGCAATTAAACTGATCGCTCCATCCATCAAATCTGCATCCCTTTTGATAGGCATTTAAAAGCAGAGATGATAACCTGCGATCGCCCCTTGCCCATAACCCTTCAATGATACTGACATCAGGATTTTGCCATTTCACCCGAACGCCAGGGAGTTTTAAGCTTTCTTTCATTTGACCAATGATCCGCTTTGCTTTTTCCGGTGGTATTTGAGATTCCCACTGAAAAGGTGTATGCGGCTTAGGCACAAACGTGGTAATACTGACATTAATGTGTGGGGCCTTCCCTTTTTTCTCCCGTGTATGGCGTATTTTTTTGACCAGCTCAATAATCGCCAGATGATCTTCGTCGGTCTCCGTAGGTAATCCAATCATAAAATATAATTTGATGACTTTCCATCCGAGCTTAAATGCGTTTTGAACGGTTTCAATAATTTCATTTTCGCTGATATTCTTATTGATTACATTTCGAAGCCTCTGGCTTCCGGCTTCAGGGGCTATGGTGAACCCTGTTTTCCGTACTTTTTTAATGAGCTTCATCAAATCCGGTGTTAATGTCCCGGCCCTTAAAGACGGTAAAGACACAGCGATCCGCTCTCTTTCACATTCAGTCATCAGATGTTCCATAAGAGGTTCGATATCGGAATAGTCTCCTGTGCTTAGTGAAAGTAGAGAGAGGTCTTCATACCCGGTCGATTTCAGTGCTTCCTGGGTTTTTTGAATAATCGTCTTTTGTGATCTTTCCCTTACGGGCCGGTATATCATTCCGGCCTGGCAGAAGCGGCATCCCCGGGTGCACCCCCGCGATATTTCCATCCTTAGTCTGTCGTGAATTGGTTTTCCATACGGTATGATCGGCTTTTCTGGAAATGTCGCGGTATCAAGACAGTTTATGACCGCTCGTCTAACCGTTATATAATCCGGATATTTCGGTATTAAAGACATAATACCAAATGAGTTATATTCCGGTTTAAAAAAAGATGGTACATAAACGCCCTTTATTTCAGCCCATTCTTTTAATAATTCGTTCCTGTCTTTTCCATTATAGTCTTTCCATTTGATCCATTTATCAGCCAACTGCAATATGACCTCTTCACCCTCACCGACAACCAGGGCATCGAAAAAATCGGCAATGGGTT
>JAUVGT010000364.1 GCA_030593645.1 Deltaproteobacteria bacterium | reverse complement strand
CGCCGGACAAGTCGTGGTAATGCCGGCCGACATCCCCCATTCGGTAACCGCGGTAAAACGATTTAAAATGCTTCTGATTGTGGTTAAGAAGGCTTTAGAAATTCAACCGGGTTGAATGTATGGATGGATCCTAAATCCACCCTTTTTTCCAATCATGCGTCCGTGCCGGCATATTAAAATCTGTTTTTGGGTTATATTGTCCATTCAAGGCAGATCTGAAACCTGCCCCTATGGTATATAACACGTCCTACAGGATATCTTTTCCGGTCAACGCAAAACCGATTGTACCCGCAACACCAAACAGAAATGCGATAAAAAAGTTAGTCTCCGGGCTGATCATCCACAAAAAAGCCCCGCCAAAAGCTGCAATGGATACGACCACATCACGGATAAGATAATACAATCCGAACATTCCCGCTTTACAGTGGTCAGGGGCCAGATTCATGATCAGGGCTTTTCGTGTGGGTTCGCCAAATTCCTTGAGCCCCCTTAAAATGAAGGCAAATACCAGCCATTCAAATGAATGGCAATACATTAAAAACAAGGGGAACAATGTAAAAAAAATAAATGTGATGACCACGAAAGGCTTCTTGGTACTTTTATCTGCCATATAGGCCACAGGAATGTAAACCACGGAAGCGGTAATCATTTCAATACTGGTTAAAAATCCGAACTGTAACGCTGAAATCGGCTGTTCGATGATTTTCATGCACCAGATCACCACAAACGCATAGGGAATCTGCTCACAAAACCGCACTAAAATATCCGACACAAGCAGTCTTTTCAGTGACGGATTCATAAAATGGAAAAGCTTCAAAGGATTTTTTTCAGGAAAAGAATCATCGCGGCTTTCAGTCCCTTTCGAACTTTTTTCTTCGATAAATTTCTGCTGGAGAAAAATAGCAAGAACCGCAAACAAAAGCGCGAATACAAATGCAGCACGGACTCCTGTTTTCTCTCCCCATATACCGATACACAACCCACCTAAGACCGGTCCCAGTGCCATAGGTACACGCCGAACCATGGAAAGCATACTTACGCCCATTGTACGCTTACCATCCGGCAGCGCCTGGAATATTAAACTCATCGTCGCCGGAAGAGATATGGCTGACCATGAAAGAAACAGAACCGCCCCGGCAAGCACCGCCTGCCATGAAGGGATTAAAATCACAACCAGATACCCGCATATGGCGATAATATTAAATACCAGTAAAGCCCGCTTGGTACCGATACGATCCGAAAGATAACCGCCGGGAAATGAGTATAACGCGGACAATAAATTATCCATCCCATTTAAAAGACCAACGGAAACAGCACTCCCGCCCAGAGCGATAAGATAGATCGGCAGAAACCTCTCCGCCATCCGCTCGCCCATACCCACAAGGATCACCATTCCCAGCATACCGATCGTACTTCGCTGCAAACCCAGAAAACTGATAATTTTACCCAGGGAAGATACTGTCGGTTTTTTCATACCCATTATTCCATCCTTTATTCAAATCGAGGATTCAAAACCTGTACTCTTACAATTTTATTTGCAGCCATTTCAGAAACACCTTCCGGTATCAAAAGTAATGCCTGTGCTTCGGCCATACTTTTCAGTCTGCTGTTGTTTTTTTTATCCGGGTAAAAGACGGTGTTCTGATTCTCTATTTTAAGTCGACCCAAAACCGCCTGTGTCCAATCTGTCTGCCCTTTTAGTGATGAGAACAGAGTAGCAGGTATTTCAGGCAGATGACGGTTTCGGTCTCCACAGAGCCGTAGCAGACCGGGAAGGGCCAGCTGAAGAAATGCCACCAGATTGGAAGGCGGCCCGCCCGGAAGTATGAATATTGGTTTACGATTCAAAAGTCCAAAACCCGCAGCCTTACCCGGACCGAGCCTTACATGATGATATATTTTTTCCCAACCCAGCTCATTTAAGGACGTTACCATCAAATCCTTATCGCTGCCCCAGGCGCCGCCGCTGGTAAGAACCGCGTCCTTCTGTTCAACTGCTTTAATGAGCCTTTCTTTGATTGCGTTTTTATTGTCCTTGATGGCACCCATATCGATATTAAAGCCATAATCCCGACACCAACTGTTTAGTGTCAGTAGATTACTCGCGTACAATCGGCCCTCGGAAAAAGTCTGCCCGGGTAAAAGGACCTCATCTCCTGTAGCAATAATCGCGATATCAGGTTTTCGATACACCCTGATTGATTTCCGTCCGCCGGATACGATAAAACCAATTTTACCTGGAGTCATCTGCTCGCCTCTCTTAAGCAGAGGTTGGCCCTTTTGGGTATCACTGCCCCTGCTGAGAATATTTTTACCAGCTTTGGTCGACTCCTTTATCATGATGCGATTGCCGGATACAGAAACAAACTCTTCGGCAATCACCGTATCAGCTCCTTCAGGAACTTTTGCCCCGGTTAGTATTCGATAGGCAGTACCGGACTGCATGATATCCATAATACGCTGTCCGGCAGATATGGATCCCGTTACTCTTAAGTTTACCGGCTTTTCGTTTGATACTTTTTTTATGTCGTCAAATTTCACCGCATATCCGTCTTTCATGGACATGTTGATTGATGGAGAATCCACATCGGCATGCACATCTTCAGCTGACACATATCCGACACAATCACCAACCGGCATCGATACATGCGCCAGAGGAGCGATGTGGTCAATTGTTAATTGACAGGCTGTTCTAAAACCGATGGTTTGATTTTTATTCATCCGGTACCCAATCCATGTCCGGCCAGGTGATATCCCTGGCATCACTAAAATATACGTCAGCCGTACAGGGACGGCATAACACCCTGCCGTTATTCACAACTTCCCGACCATCACGTACCACCTGGCCGCATACTGAGCAAATCGCTTTATGCCGTGTGGGACCGGGAAGATCATACTCTCCCAGTCTCACTGTAACCTCTTGAACCCGAAATAGAACGCTGTCCGGCATCCGCTTATATGCTGTCAATTGTCGAATGGACGTGTTCTCACAATCAGAAGCATACCTGGAAACCTGTTCCCTTGAATCTTCAGTGGAAATAACCCGGCAAGCTTTTGAACTCTCAAGATTTATAAATGTCGCCGCCATAATTCCATAATCCGCAAATTTCAGTGTCCGCCGACCCAACTTTGTTCCTGTCACATATGACACTGCATCGGCAGTGCATCGATCCATCTCTACATACACAATAAGTTTTTTTTTATGGGCATGGTCCAGAGGATCTTCAATTCCAAGAAGCCTGCATCCCAGCATGGACATACGAACTCCAATAACCTGCCCGGGACATAGATGGCCGTGTATTTTCGCTGAAGTTTCAAGCAGCGTATTAAAATCCTTCATTAAACAGTTCCGGTTTCTCTCTATATGGGTTTATTGTTAAATGCCTTAGGGTTCGCGCAAAAATAATGTCACATTTTATGCATCATCACATAACTATAAAAGTAAAAGTTAGCAATATTAAAATGATGGCCTTGTAAAAAGTCCGAATGTGACGGTTTCGAAAAACGTTCAAATTCAAGGCGGAGTGAAAATATCAGCCCAGACATATTTTCATTGACATTAACTACCACATTGTTACATTCTAATGGCAGCACCAATATTCTAATTTTGATAATGCCTTGTATATCAGACTGATCTATAACAGCTTTCTGGATGAAATCGATTCGTTATTCGCATTTCCCGGACATTGAGTTCAAAACAATAGGAGGCACCATTGAAAAAATTGAGAAAGTGCTTATAACCCTATTATAAGTGTGATATTAAAAACCTAAAAAAGGAGCGACATATGACTACTTTTAAAAATATATATAAAACAACAGGAGCGACACCTCTGGTCCGACTCAATCATATCACGGAAAACCTGAATTGTGAAATACTGGTAAAACCTGAATTTTTTAATCCATTAGGTAGTGTAAAAGATCGTATCGGTACGGCAATGATCGAAGATGCTGAAAACCGCGGATTGCTGAAGGCAGGCGGCACGATTGTTGAACCAACCAGCGGTAATACAGGTATTGCACTGGCCTTTGTCAGTGCGGCAAAAAACTATAACCTGATCCTGACCATGCCGGATACCATGAGTGTCGAGCGAAGAAAACTCTTAATACACCTTGGTGCAGAACTGGTCCTAACCCCCGGTAAAGAAGGTATGAAAGGGGCTATTGAGAAAGCAAAAGAAATTCAGGAAAATACACCCGATGCCTATATGCCGAATCAATTTACCAATCCAGCCAACCCGGATATTCACAGAAAAACGACCGCGGAGGAAATCTGGAAAGACACTGAAGGAAATGTGGACATACTGGTTTCCGGCGTGGGAACCGGAGGGACGATTACAGGTATTTCGGAAATCATCAAAGCCCGAAAGCCTTCTTTTAAAGCCGTTGCCGTTGAACCGGCCGACTCACCGGTGCTTTCCGGCGGAAAACCAGGCCCCCATAAAATACAGGGAATTGGTGCCGGATTTATTCCGAGCGTTTTGAATACCGAGATTATAGATGAAATCGTCACTGTTTCCAAAGACAATGCAATCAGGACAGCACGACTACTGGCTTCTCAGGAAGGCATTCTGTGCGGTATATCATCAGGCGCAGCTGTTTCAGCAGCACTGGAGGTTGCCAAACAGCCGGAGAACAAAGGAAAACAAATCGTTGTTATCCTTCCCGACACCGGAGAAAGATATTTAAGTACCAATCTTTTTGATAATGAGCCATAGTGGTTGTTGGGTCTTGGCTCTTTTTATTTATTGATGATACTTTCAATAGTAATCTGGTCAAGACGATCAAACATGGCTTTGCTTGCCTCCACCCACACCCATCTGGACAGACAATCCCCTGCCCGGTTACATTCACCACAGAGTTGTTCATCCATTTCCGCGCAATCCGTTATAGCTGTCGTTCCCTCAAGGATTCTGACAATATCGCCAATGGTTATTTCACTTGGTGGCTTTACAAGCATGTGACCGCCAAACGGTCCTCTTTGGCTTTCAATAAGTCCTGCCTTTTTAAGCTTCAGGATCAGCTGCTCAAGATATTTTACCGATATATTCTGCCTTTTGGCAACATCTCCCAAAGGTACGGGCCC
>JAUVGT010000152.1 GCA_030593645.1 Deltaproteobacteria bacterium | reverse complement strand
GCCCTGTTAAATCTGTCTTTTTATTTAACAGGGGAGTTGAATGATTGCGAAATGCAGCACAACGCAGAAGTTGGTCCGCCTACGGCGGATTACGAGACCGTCACAATTCATTAAGATATATGCGTCACTGTAGTCGTAAATAACAGTATTTGCAGACAGATAAACGTCCCAAAAACAGGACAAAATCCCAAAAATCGGACACTGTCCTGATTATGGGATAAGACGGAAATCGGGTCCCCGACATTATTTTCGGGAAATATCATATTTTTTTAAACGGCCATATAGGCGTGATCTGGACAGCCCGGAAATCCGGCATATCTCCTTGATGTTACCTTCGGCATGAATCACAACCTCCTGAAGATACTGCTGTTCGGTGAGATCAATTATGTCCCGCAGTTTTGGATAAGCAACCGGTTTTTTATTACGGCTAACGGAATAAGCCGGCTCTGTTCTATTCTGGAGGGATGAACTGACTGAAGATCTTGCCACCTGAACCCGGATATGGGGAGGCAGATGCATTGAAAATAAAGTCGGGGCATCACCTGCGGCGGAAATTGCCTTTTCAAGCGCGTTGATCAACTCTCTGACGTTTCCGGGCCAGCCATATTCCAAAAGCGTTTCCATAAAGTCCGTGGAGTACCCTTTTGTTTCAATTCCATAACGAATGCATAATGTGTTGATATACTTAATGGTGAGATCTTTTACATCACCGGACCGTTCTCTAAGCGGGGGCAGGTCAATGTTAATTGACCGGATTCTAAACAATAAATCATGGCGGAATTTCTCGGATTCGACAAGATCATCAAGGTTTCTGTGGGTTGCTGAGATTAACCTGAAATTGCTGCTGACTTCTTTACGGCTTCCAACAGGGCGAAACCGTTTCCCCTCAAGGACTCTGAGAAAGACACGCTGGATTGAGAGCGGGAGCTCCGCAATTTCATCAAGAAAAAGTGTTCCTTTGTCTGCTTGTTTAATCAGGCCGGTCTGGTTTTTGTCCGCACCGGTGTAAGCACCCTTTTCATACCCGAACAGGGTACTTTCCGCTAGAGTTTTAGGAAGAACAGCACAATCCACTACGACAAAATTGTTGTTTTTTCTTAAGCTGTTATCATGTGTGGCACGTGCAAAAAGTTCTTTTCCTGTACCTGTTTCACCAGTGATGAGAACATTTGCTTCACTGTCGGCTGCCTGGGCCAGCAGGTCAAGACTCCGTTTCATACGGGGGCTGTTACCGATAATATTTTGTGGTTGTAGTATCGGTTTTGACTTTCCTGCTGTTCGTTCTTTTCTGTATTGAAGGGCTCGAACGAGTGGAAGGGTGATCTGCTTAACCGATAAAGGTTTTTCAATATAATCCCAGGCACCGGTTTTAACAGCAAGCTCCGCACCGTCAGGGTCACCTTTCCCGGTAATGATAATAACTTCAGGTGAGGATGGAGTTTCGCGAAACCTGGGCAACGTGTCCAAACCGTTCCCATCGGGCAGACGAACATCCAGGAAAATAATATCAAAAATATTTTTAACCGCCAAATCGAGACCATCTTTTAAAGTGAGCGAGTAGGTGATTTCATGACCCATATCACCGATTACATCGATCAGGGCTTCACAAACCATTTTATCATCATCGATAACAAGGATTTTTGCCATATAAGATTTTCCACTTTTCTTTCGGTTTTACACGATCCATAGGCGATAATTTGAAGGATTAAACAGCAAACAGTTAACCTGATAATGACTTTTTAATGGCCTCAGTAATGATGTTAATATCAAAAGGTTTTGATATTATTTCCTTGATTCCTTTGAAATTAAACGTCTTGTTTTTAATTGTTTCCGTGTATCCGGTACAGAGAATAATCGGGATATCAGGCCGGATTCTTATTATTTTTCCAGCCAGCTCATCACCGGTCATTTTCGGCATTGTCTGATCGGTAATAACGATGTCAAAACCGAACGGGTCAGCCTTGAATTTTTTGTAAGCTTCAATGCTGCTGGTTTCACCGATCACCTGATATCCGAGATGACCCAGTGAATCTTCGAGGGCCTCTACGGTTTCTTCTTCATCATCGACAAATAGTATCCGTTCGGCGCCGATATGGGGTTTTTCATCATTACTCGATTTTGAATAAGGTATACTGCTGACTGATGGAAAGTAGATCTTAAAAATTGTCCCTGTCCCCGGTGTACTTTTCACCATAATCATCCCGCCATAGTCGGTCACAATCCTATTGACCACAGCCAGACCCAGACCTGTCCCTTCACTTTTCGCTTTTGTTGTAAAGTAGGGTTCAAAGATCCGTTTTCTGGTTTTATCATCCATACCAATCCCCGTATCTTTTACCGTAAGCTTCAAATAATCTCCGGGTTCCAGATTTGTCATTTTTTTCATTTCTTTTGAGACTTGAGAAATTTTTTCCAGGCTAACTTTTAGAACACCTCCATTTTTGCGCATGGCGTGACCGGCATTCGCGCAGAGATTCATCAATACCTGGTGGATTTGCGTGGGGTCGCCAACGATCATGTCAGCATCCGACTGGATATCCTGTTGGATTTCGATCGTTGTGGGTAAGGAAGCCCTGAGCAGCTTGAGCGCCTCTTTAACAATCGGGCTGACCCGGAAAGGCTTCTGTTTGATTTCACCGGGCCGACAGAACGATAAAATCTGGTTCACCAGGTCTTTGGCGCGTTCACCGGCCTTATATATTTTTTTCAGGTGCGGTTCCAGACTGCTGTTTTCAGGCAATTTCATCAATGCCAGCTCGGTCTGTATCATGATTGGCGTCAGAATGTTGTTAAAATCATGCGAGATCCCGCTGGCAAGGGTGCCGATTGCTTCCATTTTCTGGTTTTGCTGAACCAGCTCATTGACCCTCGTCAGTTCCTGTGTTCGTTCTCTGATTTTATCTTCTAAAATGATATTCTGATTTTCAACCGCCTGTTGAGCGGCTTTTAGGGTCAGGTGATTCTTAACACGAGCTCTGACTTCAGAAAGATCAAAGGGCTTTGTGATATAGTCAACTGCTCCCATCTCAAAACTTTTTGTTCGATGTTCAGAGTTATCGACAGCTGTAATAAATATGATCGGAATATTTTTTGTGAGAGGGTTTTTCTTAAGTCTTTTGCAGGTATCAAAACCATCCAGGCCCTGCATAACAATATCCTGCATAATCAAATCAGGTTGTTTTTTTTCAGCATACTCGAGGGCCTTTATACCATTATCCGCCTTAATAAGGCGGTAGTTTTTTTCAAGAGCCCTGACCAGCATATCGACGCTGGTTTTCGAGTCATCAACGATTAAGATTTTGCTTTTGCTGATATCATACATATCAATTGACTGCTATTATCTGGTTACATAAGTGATTCACATCATCATACTAAAAATATTAAGTAATTTCAAGGATATTAAAGGTGGAACCGGGTGGGGCGTTAGGATTGGAAGTTATCCTTCAACTATTTTTCCATTGCTTTGCTTCAATCAGCTTATATACATTATTTTCCTGTCTATCGGAAATGATCTTTAGAAGAATATTTTTGCTTTCCAGATCTTGAATTCCACTGATTAACCCTGCTTCCGTACCGTTCCAGATTTCAAGAAGGTTTTTATTTGTGATTGTCTGGCCGGCATCCACTAGTCCGCAGCAGAGAAGATAAATGGAAATTGTTTCCACGGAAAGATCCATTGTAAAAATATTCTGCTCAATTGAAGAGGTTTTATCATTATCATGGGTGTGCATCTAAATGATCCTTGTGCTGGAATGATTTAAATAAACGTTTCTTACACATTCCATTATTTTATCGTCAGGTATATCCGTTCGGATACCCTTGCAGGAAGCACCCATCGTATGCCAGTTGATCATATCTACGAGTACGGTTTTTAAGAACGGCCAGTCCCTGCACATTTTGGGTTTAACCGGATGGATTGTGCATTTCTGATCCCAAAAGATACAATACCCGTCAGGTCTCTGGGTTAGAAGCGGTCTGTTCCCGGATATTGTGCAATATCTGTCAACTAGAGAAGCCGGATCTGTGTGAATAAAATCGGAAATTGTCTTTAGCTCATCGTCTGTCAGATAAGTACCGCCATAACCTTTGCAGCAGTCGCCGCAATTTTGACATTCGAATATGTCTGAAGGTTTGACTCTATTAGAACTCATGTCGTGTCTCCATGGCTCTTTTCAAGGTAACCTGGTCCACATATTTTAGATCGCCTCCCATGGGTACGCCTGAAGCGATACGTGAAACCTTAACCGAAAATTTATTCAAACGTCCCGCGATAAAAGAGGCGGTGGCCTCTCCTTCAACACTGGTGCTCGTCGCGATGACCACTTCCTTTATTTCTTTTTGTTCCATCCGTGTTGTCAGTTCCCGCAATTTGATATCATTCGGGCCGATATTGTTCATCGGTGACAGCACGCCGCCGAGAATATGGTAGAAGCCGTTGAATGATCCTGATTTTTCGATGGAAACCATATCCGCGGGCTGTTCAACGATACATAAAAGCGAAGAGTCTCTGGCCGGATCCATACAGATACCGCATTTTTCACTGTCGCTTAAGGCAAAACATTTTGAGCATAACCTGACTTTTGTTTTAAGTTCCAGGATGCTTCCCGCAAGCTGCTCCGCTTCCTCTTTTGGTGCGCGCAGTATGTGCATGGTAAGTCGTTCCGCGGTTTTTTCCCCGATACCCGGCAGCCTGGATATATTTTTAATTGCATTTAGAATTGAGGATGGATAGTATTTCATTGTTTTCTGTTCACCATTGTTAAGAGCAGTGAAAAGTATAAAACCGATGAACGTCGAACATCGAACGTCCAACGTTGAACGTCGAATGTGGAAGACGCTTCGCTCTATCTTTTTTTAAATCAGACTGAATTCTACAACTTATCACTGATCGTTTATCACTTATCACTTTTATCGTAAGACTCCCACACACTGTCAAGAACGTTTAAACCGATTACAGACTGGCTTTAGTTTGATCTATGTTAATCCGGGAATATTCATTCCGCCGGTCAGTTTGCCCATTTCAGATGAGACCATTTCCTGTGATTTTGTTAAAGCATCATTCACTGCCGCGAGCACCAGATCCTGGAGCATGTCGGCATCTTCAGGGTCGATCACTTCTTTTTCAATCTCAAGGGATACGATTTGTTGTTTACCATTGGCGACTACCCGGACCATTCCTCCGCCGGCTGTGGTTTCCACTGTTTTTCCAGCCAGTTCTTCCTGCATTTTCATCATTTTTGCCTGAAGTTGCTGGGCCTGTTTCATCATATTTCCCATGCCTTTCATCACACTACCTCCTATATCAATTTTACTTCGATTATTTTTCCGTTAAAAATTTCAAGGGCATCTGAAACCATGGGATGGCTCAATGCCTTGTTTTTCAGGTTGGTTTCATTTTTTTTTTTTGTGCCGGATTCAATCATTTTGGGACAGATAATGATCTCCATGTCCCTGTTAAAATAGTCTCTGAAAATATCTTTTAAAATAACCATGTTTTTATCACGTTTAACCATATTGATCTTGAAATCATTTCCATTGACTTCGATTTCAATGGTTTTGTCTGTTCGGTTAATAATTCCGCTATGGTTCATGCTTGCCGCGAGAGCAGGCTGGGTTTTGGAAATGATAGCGTAAACCTTTTTCCAGGTATCCACAAGGTCTTCGCCCGCACTGGCGTTCGCAGGAGATATCCTGCCTGAATTATTATGTTCAGGGTCATTTTTTTCAGGTTCATTTTTTTCAGGTTCATTTTTTTCAAGTTCATTTGATGATAGCTTCGTTGAAAATTCCGAGTCATTAGAGGAGATGGTTTTTTTTTCAGGTGCGGATGTATAATCCGCTGGTGTTTCAGATATGCTATTATTTGAAAAATTTCCGGTTCCCTGTTGAATGTCGTTTAACTTGTCTATCAAAACATCGATGGGTAATGCCGGTTTGATTTCGAACATTCTGATAAAAAGTATTTCAAGTGCTATCTTGGGCTGTGTGGAATATCTGATAACGGCTTCTTCCTTAAACAGGATATCAAACACCTGGCTTAAATAGGCAGCAGAGACGTCATTGATTTGCCTGGACATTAATTCGATTTCATGCACCGGAAGATTTACAAGCTTATTACTATTTTTACCGATCCTGATAATCAGAAGATTTCTGAAATGTTCAATGAGATTTCCATAAAACTTTTTCATGTCATGGCCATGGTCATATATATGATCCAGCAGGTCGAGGAGACCGGGTATATCTTTTTTTAGAATTGTCTCAGAAAAATCAAATAGCAGTTTTCGATCAATAAGCCCGAGTATGCCGAGTACATATTCATGGTCTATTGCTTTTTCCGAACAGGTCATGACCTGGTCCAGAAGACTTAAAGCGTCTCTCATACTTCCATCTGCTTCCCTCGCGATGATCCACAAACTGTTTGAAGAGATTTCAATTCCTTCCTGATTGCAGAGATATTCCATGTGGTCGATGATCAAATCCAAATGAATACGCCTGAAATCGTGGCGCTGGCAGCGGGAGAGAATCGTTATCGGTATTTTTTGGGGTTCTGTTGTGGCGAAAAGAAATATCACATGGGGGGGCGGTTCTTCGAGTGTTTTTAGCAGAGCGTTAAAAGCGGCAGTGCTCAACATGTGCACTTCATCAATAATATATATTTTATAACTGCTGTGGGCCGGCATATATTTAACATTTTCACGCAGGTCTCTAACCTGTTCAACACTGTTATTGGATGCACCGTCGATTTCAAATACATCGACAGCGCTGCCGGCAGTAATTTCTCGACATGATCGGCATGTGTTGCAGGGGACAGGAGAAGGACCGTTTATACAATTTATGGCTTTGGAGAGGATTCTGGCAACCGTTGTTTTACCGGTTCCTCTTGGGCCTGAAAAAAGAATGGCATGGGCGACCCTGTCGGATGCAATCGCGTTAATCAGGGTCTGTGACACATGGTCCTGGCCAATGACCTGTTCAAAGGTCTGGGGCCTGTATTTCCTGGCAAGAACAAGATAGGACATAACGGTTACCTGTAAATTTTTAGTCCTGAAATGATGGTTTCGTAAAAAGTCCGAATGAGACGGTTTCGTAAAAAGTTCAAATTCAAGGCGTGCAAATTTCGTAATCATGAAGCGTACTTATCGTACGTTGAATGATTGCGAAATGCAGCACAACGCAGAAGTTGGACTTTTTACGAAACCGTCAAATAGCCATCCGTATCAATCGATATCAGGAAGAAGTCTTTCGGATGTGATTATTATTCTGGCGGAGAGAGAGGGATTCGAACCCTCGGTACCGCTTTTGACAGCACACACGATTTCCAGTCGTGCTCCTTCAGCCAGCTCGGACATCTCTCCGTATTCAACAGATTTTAATGATCACACCGGGGAATAACATTGCAGAATGGCCACAATAAAAATACTAATATCAGAGAGTTGTAATGGTCCCTTTGGTTGTTGCCGATCCATTCACTTGATAATCCCAAGTGGACATCTCTTATGCCCTTTCCGATCCAAAAAATCAACCATTTTTTCAATATTACCACAACATAGTCATTATTCCTGAGGGAGATGAATGCCTTGATGTGAACGGGTTATCATGTTATATCCTTTTCCACCAAATGGAGGAAAATTGATATGGAAATGAAACCGAATCTTAACGTGGTGAGTTTTGTCAGGCTTGGATTATGTATCGCAGCGGCAATCTTACTGACTTTTTTTCTTACTTTTGCAGTCAAACAGCAATTAAGTTATGTTTATCCGTTTGGTTTGTTGTTTGTGTTCATATATACATTAATGGTAGTGTTTGGGTTTAAAAAAGTTTATCCTGTAGCTTCCAGAGCAGTGGGTCAGCTTTGTTTTACATTTCTGTTAGTGGCCCTGAACGGATTTAACCAATACAAGAAAGCACTGAAACCGGCAGAACAGACAAAAGAGCTGATTGAGCAAAGTCTATTCAATGCCAGTGTGTATCACGCACAAGCAAAAGTAGCCATACAGGCGGTTTTCATACTTTTTGCCGCGTATATCATATTGAGGATTATGGATTGGAGAAAATCAAAAGCAAAGAATAATGGTCTTGTGAAAAAGTCGAATTAGACGGTTTCGTAAAAAGTTCAAATTTAATGCGTGCAAATTTCTTCATTTTTTTTTGTCGCGTATTCTAATTTCTCCTTGTTTATCTGTGTACTTGCCTATTTTGTCACTATAGAATTCTTTGATTATTTCCATATCCGCAACAATATTGCCAGTTGGGTGAAAGGAATGGCCGATACCCAGTTTTTTAGTCCTGTAGTCAATATAACCGAGTACGACCGGAACATCCGCAGCCAGTGCGATGTAATAAAATCCTGTTCTCCAGTATGAAGTTCTGGATCGGCTGCCTTCGGGCGCGATACACAGGACCATATTTTCCCGGGTATTAAAAAGCTCTGTCGTATAATCAACTAAACTGGATCGAACCGATCGATCCACCGGGATCCCGCCAATCGATTTAAAGAAGAGGCCCCCCACGCCTTGGAAGAGGGTATGTTTACCAATCCACAGAAAACGTATACCCAAAGAGAGTATCGCGAGAATTGCAAGGAGAAAATCCCAGTTACTTGTATGAGGTGCTCCTACAAGAATATATTTATTTTCAAAGGTCAGAGTGTTTTCCACTGACCAACCGAACATTTTTAAAACGAGCTTTGATAGTATTGTTAGCATTTGATTGAAATGATTGAAACCATTTTTAATAAAAAGAGTATATCTTTATTCATCATTACAGATCCCTTATCTTTAAAATGATGATTTGTCCATAAATTTATATAATATTAAAAACATATAAAATTTGCATTTTCGGAACAGTTTTTGTATAATGATTCTGATTTATGTTTGATAAAATGTTCCACCTCAACTTATCACATAAAAAATTAATGAATTACAATCGTTTTTTTCGGCTATTCTTATCCATTTAGGGTCTGTAATATGGCAGAAACAGAGAAAATTAATATCCTGATTGCCGATGCGAATAACGATAATGTCATTTCGGTGAAAACAGCACTAAAGGATTTGGGATTGAATATCATCACTGCGGCATCCGGGAAGGAAGCGTTGGAGTTGATGATGGATAATGACTTTGCGCTGGTTATTCTGGATATCCAGATGCCGGAACAGGAGGGTTTTAAAACCGCGAAAATCATTCGGAAAAATGATAGAACCCGGAGTATTCCAATTATCTTTGTCACCGACATCGATAGGGATAGGGAGCAGAAATATTTACTGAGAGGCTATGAGCTAGGGGCAATCGATTTTCTGTTTAAACCGATTCAGCCTGATATCGTAAAGCATAAAATCAATAGTTTTATGAACCAGGAGATGACCCGTAAGAATTTTAAAAAAACTGTAAAAAAACTGAAAACAGAAATTATAAACCATAAACGAACAAGAGAAGAACAGCAGGAGATTGCTGAACGTTATGAAAAGCTGGTTGAAGAAACGTTTAATGGGATTTTAATGATTGAGAATGAAAAAATTCTGGAAGTGAACAAGGCATTTGCCGCTATGTTCGGATATGAACGCTTCGAATTGATCGGTCGGGAAATAACAGATGTTGTGGCGCCGGAATCCAAAGAAACTGTAAGGGAATATGTTCGCTCCAATGATGCAAAATCTTATGAAGCGGCAGTGTTAAAAAAGGATGGAACGAAATTTACAGTGAAAGTGTGCGGTACTTTGGTCAGCTATCACGGGCGCATGGTCAGAATGGTCGCGATTCATGATTTAACCGAACACAAGCAGCTCGAAATTCATACCGAGCAGGCCCAGAAGGTAAGAGCCATCGCAACCCTCGCCGGCGGAATCGCACACAAATTCAGTAATTTGCTTTCAGTCACCACGGGTAATCTCGCTCTTTTTAAAGCAGAATTTCATGACAAAGAAGAAGCCGGCAAGTATACTGATAAAATAAAATCATCAGTCAATAAAATGAAAAACCTGACCAAACAGCTGCTTGTCTATTCCGAAGGTGGTAAATATCAGTTTAAAACCCTATCCTTTAATCGTTTAGTAAAAGACACCTATTCCTTAATCAAGCACAAAATAAATCCTGATATTTTTGTTGAGATTGTGATGCATAAAGACATATCGAGGATTGTCGGTGATCAAACCCAGATGCAGATGGTTCTTTTAGCTATTGTTGAGAACGCGGTAGAAGCCATAGACGGGCCTGGACACATCAGGATTTGTGTTAAAAACCAAAACGTAGATGAATCAGCATTAAAAAACATTCCCGGTTTAAAGGCAGGTTCATATGTCTGTCTCACGGTGGAAGATAACGGGAGAGGTATGGATGAAGATACCAAACACAGAATTTTTGAACCCTTCTTTACCACGCATGAACAGGGGCGGGGACTTGGCATGGCTGCGGTATATGGTATCATCAAGAATCACGGCGGATGGATCGGAGTGGAATCAGAACAGGGGGCCGGGGTTAAGCTCACTATTTACCTGCCGGCCGCAAAAATTCAGGTTAAAAAGAATGAAGATCTTAAGTCAGAGGTGTTTGGAATTCCCGGAACCATTCTTTTGATTGAGGATGAAGAATTAGTGATGAATCTGGAAGTGGCCATGTTAGAGAAACTGGATTACCGTGTTATCGGAGCTAAGAACGGAAAAGAAGCAGTGGATATTGTGACCACTTTCGGGGAAACAATTGACCTCGCTCTTTTGGATATCGGTTTACCCGATATTGATGGCAAGGAAGTTTTTTCACTTTTAAAAATGAAGCGGCC
>JAUVGT010000160.1 GCA_030593645.1 Deltaproteobacteria bacterium | reverse complement strand
GGCCATCAAGAAACGTTGATCCATTTTCAGGACTTCACCGTATGTTAAATACGCTTTCACCCCTGAAAATGGCCCAACGTCCCTTGCTGACCTAATCTAAAACGTTTTGAACTCAAATTTTATGCAACGTTAGGGTTTATTTTACACATGTACGTCGGTTATACAGCTGTGTTTTTGATAACCCAAGCTTTTCAATACACATTTTTTCCAGTAATATCAATTCTTCTTTAAGGTCCTTTTGTCTCCGAGAGCCGGTAATTATGGTTTTTACGAGTCATAATCCCAAAAATGATCATTTCTCTCCGGATCAGGCAGTAATCATCAAAAAATTTTAATATCCGATCATTCACTTCCTGCTCGGCATAGGTTTTTCCGGGCCTAAACTGTTTTGCGAGTTCATTCAGAACAATCAGTCGTTTTTTACGCTGTGCCGGCATCTGGATGAGTTCATTATTTTTAAAAAAGGTTTTTAAAACTTTTTTCCGGTATTTTTCAACCCGTTCTTCCTGGATAAATTTTTCAATATTATTGAACCGGGTAAGTTCATCCAGGGTCAGGTTGAATATTGAATGGTTGGCATGGAACATGACATAATACTGGTCTTTTTCCTTGTTCACCAGGTTTGCTTCATCCAGCTTCTTTAGATGAAATGAAACAGTCGAAGCTGCAAGATTAAAACGTTCCGATAATTCCTCCACATACTGAGACCGATCCATTAATGAGTTCATGATCATCAGCCTGGAAGGATCAGATAGTGCTTTCATGATTTTTATACTTTTCGCGATTTCCATTTTTTAGACCCCATTTATGATTCGATATATATCGAAACAAAAATATATCATACTATTAATCATGTCAAGAACTATTTTTATATTTATCGAAATAGTTTTGGGGAGTGACGTTCAACTCTTGGTGCGGGCTAAAAAGTGAAGAATGGAGGGGGTATTTTTGATTTAAGGAATGATGGTTTCGTAAAAAGTCCGAATTAGACGATTGTAGTTTTAAAAAGCGCGGATAAAATTGTAGAGGCGGATCTGTGTGTCCGCCCGGATGGCGACGGCCCTGATAATTCACTCATTCAAATCCAGCTTATCTTTTATCAGCCGTCCAATATGATCGAAAGGCAGGAAAAGTTACCACCGTTTGAAACCCGGCCCTATTAAAGAACTCTTAAAACAATTGGAAAAGTATCTGGATCTGCCTGACACGGAAATAAAAAAAAATTACAAGCCTATACATCAAGATGAAAAAAAATGACGTTAGTGGAAGATTGATGTTATAATAAACGAATAAACCAAATACTATCGGACAGGAGGTATTGCGATGGCAGGTCAGATCAAGAGATTTTTAGATCAGATTGTTGAGCAGCGGTCTCAGGGAGATAATACTATTGCCTCTACCACAAGAACCAAGCTGATCTTGAGGGGCATCAATCCCAGAAACTATACCAATGATTCTGCGGATGATCCGGAGACCATAGCCGAAGTGAGAAAGATTGCTCAAGAGCTTGGCGTGACCATTTGAGAAAGGAGATTGATATGACTATTAAGGCTGTATATTCAACAGAAATAACCCCTGAGGAAAGTGCTGCCGATCTATCATCCAAATTATCGGATATCACGGCTAAATTTATTATATTCTTTGCATCATCTAAATTTGATTCCGGCGCTCTTGCATCCGCAATGCAGAAACAATTTGATTCCGCAAGTGTTGTGGGATGCACCACGGCAGGTGAAATTGTCTCCGGGAAAATGCTTAAGGATTCCGTGGTCGCGATGGCTTTTGATTCGCAAGCCCTGGAGGAAGTCAATATCGGTGTGGTGGAGAATGTCAAAACCGAAAACCGGGTTCCGGAGGTATTTGCTGATTTTGAAAGAAAAACAGGTCAGAAAATGATCGATCTTAATATCAAAAAGTATGTGGGCATAATACTTGTGGACGGTTTAAGCCTGGCTGAAGAAAAGCTGATGGATAAGATTGGTGCCCTTACTGATATTACTTTTATCGGCGGATCCGCGGGGGATGATTTAAAGTATAAAACCACATATGTCTTCGCCGGGGGGCGGGCATACACCAATGCGGCGGTGCTGGTCCTGTTAAAACCCAGGGTGGAATTTGACGTTGTGAAGACCCAGAGTTTTTGTGATAAAAATAAGGTGCTCGAAGCAACCCGTGTTAACGAAGCTGAACGCATTGTTTATGAATTCGACGGTTTACCAGCGTCTGAGGCATATGCTAACGCGTTGGAAGTTCCGGTAGAGGAGGCGGACAGTAAATTTATGAGTCACCCTCTCGGTTTAATGGTTGGCGAGGAGCCATACGTGCGCAGTCCGCAGCAATTTCAGGGCAGTGATATGTTATTTTATTGTAATATTAAAGAAGGTATGGAACTTAATCTGCTGGAATCCATGGACATTGTCCAGGATATGCGGGAAGTCATGAAGGCGAAAAAGATAGAGCATGGAAAAATTTCCGGTCTGATCAATTTTCACTGTATTTTACGAACGCTTGAATTGGAACAGCGGAGCCAAACAGAAGATTACGGAAAGGTTTTTGAAGATGTTCCCACCATCGGGTTTTCTACCTATGGAGAGGAATATCTTGGGCATATCAACCAGACATCTACGATGCTGTTATTTAAATAGCATGGACTGTTTCCAGGGGCAGGCATGGGGCTTCGCAAGACCGCGCCCGCACAAGCCTGCCCCTGCGCGTGATTCAAAGTTTTAAAAACCCTTCTACCGGGTTTACAGTGTCGTATTTTTTCTTTGCCGTTTCATTCTATTGCATCGAACCGTCTTTTCATTATCATCAAAACAGATTTTTTTCCGCTTGAACTTGTGCATCCAATATATCCAGACGTTATCTTCCAGGTTGTATGTTTCATGTTCCGGCGGATATCCATAGGATACTATTGTGGCGCGTTTTGACATCCCTTCTACCAGTTCTCCCCTTTTAACAGCCAAAATTTCACTTTTTGACATGCCTTGTGTCAGCTGATCAAATGTGTTTGTCGAAAACATCAGGTTTTTATAAGACTCTACGTTTTTTCCGGGATGGTATTTTTTATAAAAGTTTATGATGACTTCGTTCCCTTCAGCCTTAAATATGATTTTATCCGGGCGCCGGCTCTTTGATCTCAGGAATTTTACATCCGATACCGGTGTGCCGGCTCTGATAATATGATGGCTCGATTTAAAGTTGATACATCTCATGTCGTCCGGATTCCGGTAAGCCCAAATATTGTATGCTGTATATAGCTGATCAATCTCCTTCGGAGTGTGAGCACAGCCAAAAATAAAGCCAAGTATCATTAATGTGGTTATAAAATATCGCATGGTATCTCCTTTCTATTACACAAAAACCCTGTTTTAAATTCAGAGCATTTGATTTATCGTCTTACTTCTACAGGCGCTGAAAAAAGCAGATCAGACCCGTTAGAGTGACGGGCAAAAATAGCAAACGTTGAAAAATCATTCTGAAATTCCGTGTTCGTGGGGATCTTAATATTGTATAGATTAAGCGGAAACTGTCCCACATACGGTAAATTCACATGGATTCCTTCCTTTAATACAATGTTTTTACCATCAGATTTCAGCGGTGTCCAATCAAAAACAATAAATAATTCTACCGCATTATCCGGGGAACAGTAATTTTGCAGTGTAATGAAAAAATCAAATTCTGTGCCGGCCTCACAGTTAAAACGAAACGGTAATCCATCTTTGAGTGTGCTCATTCGCGCCTGGTAATCTCGTACTCTGATTTCATTGAAAATAGAACCATTGCAATGGGTTATTAAGTCTCCCACCGGTACAGAATTAAGGTATTCATTATTTTCTTCATTTAATTCAGTAATATGATTCCAGTAATCAATATCGATAAAATACCGAATATTGAAAGCATCCTCGGGGATTTCTATTTCACGCCGGCTCAATGTGACCCATGTTTTATCCTTTCGGGAGAGGCAAAGATTGTCGATGGTGATTATTTTGCTGACCAGGATGTTTGCCTTGTGAAGAGCATTGAACCTGATACTCACCGGCCCGTTATATTCTTTTCCCTTGTTTTCAATTTGGACCTTGACCTGGTTGACATAGCTATCTAAATAAAGTCCTTCCGTTTTAAAATCTGAAACTGCAAAATCCGGATAAGAATAAGGGATATATGGATAAAAAATTTGCAAATTGCTTAATGTATTCCGTTGTTTTGTGATTTCTTTAGAGTTATTGGACTCATCTTCTTCAATAATACTGTTTGCTGGGTCGGTCTGCGCGAAAAAAGTGATTTGCGGGGCTTCAGACGGCCATTCTAACTGGTCATCGACCAGGGTAAACCATTCTTCATCACCTGGCCGTAAGCACATGAAATCGACTGACATCCTGTCATCAAAAAGAAAATATCCTCCGAACAGCGAGTCAAGTGCAACCACGCGGAAATCAACCGGGCCGGAATAGGTTAAGCCGTTGTTTCTTACCCTGGCTTGAATTTTTTGGATATATTTGATTCCGGCAAGGGTTGCGCCCAGCACTTTAATATCGATGACTTCAAGGTCCGGATAATGGGGGGGAGCTGACGTTTCATCTACACGTACCTGTACAACGTTTCTGGCCGAAAACAGGTTTCCGTCACAGACAACTAAAGCAACTATCCACGTTCCTGCAGCGTCTGGTGTAAGACCGCAGGTTGTCATGCCCCTTGTGCCTGTCAACTCAGACCTGCCGTCTGACGGGCGGTAAAGGAGCTGCCATTCATAAGTCAGTTTATCTCCATCAGGATCAAAGCTGTAGCTGCCGTCAAACATGACCTTTTCATTGACTTCCACGGTCTGATCCATACCGGCCACCGCGACCGGAGCACGATTGGGTCCTGGTATGTTAGCCGTGAACGCTTGAACTGCAAAAGAGGTCGCCATAAACACTATTGTCCCTATCAGGATAAATATTTTTATCTTTTTCATCTTTTTCTCCTTATTTATTACGAAAACTATTTCTTTCACTGTGTTTCCGTGTCTGCCAAAATGAAAAGACGATATAGGTATACTAAAATATATTTTTTAGCGTATCTGTTTTTTCGTCAGTTTATTCCAAAGAATACTAACGTCCTATGAAATATATCACATATAAAGTGTGATATATTTCACAAGCGAGAATAAAGGTGGAGAAGCTTCAAGAAGAGATTGATTTAACCCATTTTCTATATTCATAAAAATAGCCCTAAGGGCCTACAAGTGCCCGCAATTGGGCATGAGGACAAACATAGTAAAATACAGGTGCTTTACAGGGAGTTGACGTTGGATATCCAGCAATTCTCGGTGAAAAAAGAAAACGTTAACAGGCTTACTTTACAGCAGATAATTATCATTATCTTTCGTAAAGTTTTAACCGCGTCATATCGGCGGAGTACGTTTGGTGATTTTTATTACATTCACCGAGAATTGCTGTTGGATATCCCCTTGACTTTAGATTTCAGAGTTCATAGGGTATGTAATGTCATCTGTGTTCGAATTTTCCTGGATTTATCAACTGTATATTTTTACTGACAAAATAAATAAAAAGTAACGGAGCAATCTATTATTCTTACTTTTTTCATGTAAGAATTTTTCATATATGCAATCATTGTTTGAAAGGAGTCAAAAATGAAAAATATATCCATATTGTTTATATGCTCTTTGGTTATTATTATCTTTATGACCACCGGTCTGCAATCAAAAGGAGTTAAAAATAAAGTGCCCATTGTGGTGGCATCAAAAATCGATACCGAAGGCGCTCTTTTGGGGAATATGATCGCATTGGTACTGGCTGCAAATGGCTATAATATTTCAAACAAGTCAGAATTTGGAACCACCGGAATCATCAGAAAAGCGATTATCAGCGGTGAAATTGATATTTACCCGGAATATACCGGAAATGGCGGTTTCTTTTTTTCGGGAACCAAGCCGGAAGTTTGGAAAGATTTTCAAAAGGGATATGAGCGGGTCAAAAAACTTGATCTTGAAAAGAACAACATTGTCTGGTTAAAGCCTGCCAGGGCAAACAATACGTGGGCCATTGCCGTTCGGAAAGATTTGGCTGAAAAGGAAAAACTCAAAACCCTGAAGAACTTTTCAGCATATGTTAACCGGGGTGGAAAGGTTAAGATCGCCTGCTCTGAAGAATTTGTCACACGCCCTGACTCGCTGCCGGCTTTTGAAAAAGCTTATGCTTTTCATCTAAAGAAATCGCAGCTACTGGTTCTTGCCGGAGGCAACACAGCGAATACCGAAAAAGCGGCAGCCCGCGGAACCAGCGGAGTTAATGCCGCAATGGCATATGGAACGGACGGACAAATTGCAGCCCTGGGACTTCTTATTCTTGAAGATAATTTGGGTGTCCAGCCGGTCTACGCGCCTGCCCCGATTATCCGGAAAGCGATCATTGGAAAATATCCGGAAATTAGATTATTGCTCAAACCGGTATTCGAATCGCTTGATTTAAAAACCCTTCAGAGACTGAACTCATATATCGCGGTGGAGGGCCGTGGAGCCAAGGCTGTAGCTAAAGAATACCTCGAACAAAAGCGATTTATTAAAAAGTAGAGTTCTTCTCCCATCAAATTGGATAAAAGGGTTTGAAGATCCATGGCTTTTAAACGTAAAAGCCTGATTGATTCAGAGCAGCCAATACATCATTTATGCATAGGGTCGGTCTTCCGAAAAATCACTTGAACCCTCTAAATATCCGGAAGGTATTATTGTTTTTTTAAAGATCCATGATAAAATATATTTCCTGGGTACCATACTATCCAGCCTTTTTCTGCTGTTCCCACTGATCACCTTGAAGCAGAACCGGGTGGTTGAAGGGACAGGATTGAGAATTTGGGAGATTTCTTCTGTTTTTGGTTTTCTCTCCTTCATCATGATCGTTTTGTGTCTTATCCTTTCATTACGGGGTAAAGATATAAGAGGATCATATGTAAAAATGTTTTTCAGTACGGCCTGGTTTTTTGTTCCCTGGTCCGTTATTGCTTTGGTCAACAACCATGTATTCCCGGCATTATCTGGAGAGCTGAATAAAATTATCTCGCCGGGTCCCGGTATGTGGGGTCTTTTGTCCGCAAGTGTTATTCTATTCTACGCAGGCAGCCGTGAACTCAAAATTTCATTTATTAACACTCTTTTTCCGTTTTTTGTAGCGGCTTTATTATTGATGGCTGTTTATTGGGGTTTTTTTGATCAGCTATCACTGGTTATCGAATTTAGAGTCCGTCAAGAAGAATTTTTCAGAGAATTAACCGCTCATATTCGGTTGACCATTATTACTACAGTGACTGCGTCTATTCTTGGTGTTTTCTTTGGTGTTTTGGCCTGGAAGTTGAAAAAAACCGGGAGTATTGTTTTCTTTTTAGCAAATAGTGTTCAGGCTATTCCAAGTCTGGCACTTTTTTCAATTTTGATTTTACCCCTGGCGATTCTTACTGCACGATTTCCGTTTTTAAGGGATTTAGGAATAAAAGGAATCGGAGCGGCCCCTGCTTTGATTGCTTTAATTCTCTATGCGCTCCTTCCAATTATACGAAATACTTATGCAGGTCTTGCCGCGGTCAATCAATCAGTTAGAGAAGCGGGGATTGGAATGGGCATGGGGAAGTACCGCCTGTTAATCTCAGTGGAACTGCCTATTGGTATTCCTGTTATAGTGAGAGGCATACGAACGTCAATGGTTCAGGCGATAGGAACCATCACTGTGGCAACACTGATTAATGCCGGTGGTTTAGGTTTATTCATCTTTCAGGGGATGAGTCAGGCAGCACCGGACCTGGTAATCATGGGCGTTATTCCTATTGTGATGCTGGCTATTATCGCGGATAAAGGTATGACATTGCTCGAAGATTTATTAACACCCCGCGGTCTTAGGAGGGAGAAGACATGATTCAATTGAGAGAGATCGAAAAATATTACGGTGAACTAAAAGCGGTGAGCAATTTAAATGTAACTTTTCCCAAAGGACAAATATCTGTAATTATCGGACCTTCGGGCTGCGGGAAAACCACAACACTAAAAATGATTAACCTGATGGTAAAGCCAACCCATGGCAAAATCACAATTGACTCGAAAGATATCAATAAATTCCATCCGGAAAAATTAAGGCGAAGTATTGGATATGTGATCCAGAATATAGGACTGTTTCCGCATATGAGCGTGAGTAATAATATTTCTGTGGTTCCAAGGCTCTTGAAATGGAGTAAACACAAAATCCGGGAAAGAACAAATGAATTACTGGAACTGGTTGGTCTGGATTCAAAGATCTACCTGGAGAAATATCCTAACCAGCTTTCCGGTGGAGAAGCGCAGAGAATTGGTGTGGCCCGTGCGCTGGCTGCTGATCCATCAATCCTGCTGATGGATGAGCCTTTTGGTGCCGTCGATCCCCTGACCCGGGAAATTCTTCAGACAGAATTTTTAGAGATACAAAATCGGGTGAAAAAGACAATCGTTTTCATCACCCATGATCTGGATGAAGCCATTAAACTGGCAGATAAACTAATCATAATGAAAGACGGTAAAATCATACAGGACGATTCACCAGACAGAATACTAACCGAACCCAAAAACCAATTCATACGGGATTTTATCGGTACCGACAGGGCATTAAAAAGATTGCTTCGTTTAACAAGCAGAGACCATATGCATGACGCACACCATGTGGATGAAAATGAAAGAGTAGACGAAATCGTATCAAAATTTGCAGAGCATCCGTTTCTTTGGGTCACTGATTCCCGGGGGGTACTAAAAGGATGGATCAATTTAAGAAAGGCAGATCATAAAAAATCCGTATCAGATGAAATGACATTGATCCAGCCGAACACGTTGAGCATCTCCCCGATGAATACACTTCGAGATGCTCTTTCAAAAATGATTGGAGAAGGTATTCGTTCCATACCGATTGTAGACCGCGAACACAGACTACAGGGGGAAGTTACACTGGAGGGCATTCAGGAAGTTGTGAACAGGCAGAATCAAATATGACGGTTTCGTAAAAAGTCCAACTTCTGCGTTGTGCTGCATTTCGCAATCATTCAACTCCCCTGTTAAATAAAAAGACAGTTTTAACAGGGCGGGTCCGATAAGTACGCTTCATGATTACGAAATTTGCACGCCTTGAATTTGAACTTTTTACGAAACCGTCTCATTCGGATTTTTTACGAGACCATCAAATATGATGATTCATTGGCTAAAAAGAGAACATCGTTTCTTTCCGCATATTAATGAGTTTATACAATTGACTCTCTTTTGTCTGATTTTTTTTGTCATTATTAACGATTCCATGTTTTCCTTTTTTTTAGAACCTTTTTCCATGGGCCGGGACGTGATTTTATACCAGAGGGCAAATCAGATAGAATTGGTGGCGGACCATTGTGCCCTTGTGGTTTTATCAACCGTTGCGGCTATTTTGACCGGCGTTGGGTTGGGTATTTTTGCCACAAGGAAAATGGGACAGGATTTTGAACCTTTGATTCAGAGCATCAGTTCCCTTTCACAGACATTTCCACCTGTAGCCGTTCTTGCTCTTACAGTACCAGCGGTGGGATTCGGATTTACCCCCACACTGATCGCTCTGTTTTTATTCAGCCTGCTTCCCATACTTAACAATACCATTATCGGTATCCGATCGATATCCCTTGAGGTGTTGGAAGCCGCTGTTGGAATGGGGATGACAAAGATGCAGGTGCTCTTTCAAATTGAGCTCCCCCTGTCTGCCCGTATCATCTCGGCAGGTGTACGGACTGCTGTCGTGATAAATGTCGGTACCGCAACCATCGGGGCACTGGTTGGCGCCGGCGGTCTTGGTGCACCCATTCTTTCGGGATTGGAACAGAACAATCCTGCCATGATTATCCAGGGAGCATTCAGCGCGGGATTCATTGCGTTGTTTTTTGACTGGTTTTTTTCGTGTATTGAAAAGCGGTTTTACATTTCTGAAAATAAAAATGATTGAGGGGCGGGTATTTTTTCATTTAAAAACACGGTTTAATAAAGTGAACGGAATTGTAATGTATTTGGTGGTTTCTAAGATAGTTACTGTAACCCGGATTTACTCTCTTTTTTAGATAAAAATTTCTTAACGGTTTTTACAACTTTTGCGTTTGAATACGGCTTGGTGATATACGCGTCCGCTCCGAGAACCATACCTTTGGCGATATCCTCTTCCCGGCCTTTGGCGGTTAAGAAAATAATTTTTGTTTTTCTCCACTCAGCATTCAAACGAATGATTTCACAGACCGCGTATCCATCAATACCCGGAAGCATGATATCGAGCAGTATGAGATCGGGCATGAATTTTGCCATGCATTCAAGCGCACCTTCACCATCCGCGGCGGTGATCACCTCGTGTCCGCTTTGGGTCATCAAATATTGGAGGGCAACCACAATATTCGGTTCATCATCCACAATGAGTACTGTTTTAGCCATTTTAAATCTCTTTCAGCGAATGGATCCGCGGTATGTGCGGAGTCAAAATGTAAAAACTTTATCTGCTTCCATGGATAATTCATATAGATCATCCATCCAGGCAATTGGGCATGAGCTTGAT
>JAUVGT010000111.1 GCA_030593645.1 Deltaproteobacteria bacterium | reverse complement strand
AATAACCGAAAAATAAGCCAGACCTTTACTGACATCTTCCAGAGTAAAGATTTGCTTTGTAATGGTTTGAGCCTGCATCCCGGCTCCGGCTCCATCTTTTGCGCCGCTCAGCCGCTTTAATCGCCTGATACATCTGGATATAATATCCCTCAACCACATTGGCCACCTCATGGGAAAGAACTCCCGCCAACTGGGCTTCATTATCCATCGCAAAAATGGCACCGGTGGTAATGACAATATTTCCATTCACATAGGAATAGAGCTCCGGTTTTGGTGATTCAATCACCGTTGTATCCAGAGTTACACCCGGAGGAAGTTTCTTACCCCTGGGTGCCAGATGCTTAACAACTCCCTGTACATAATTTGTAATCCCGCGGTCACTCAGGCTGGGGCGGCTCTTCATATCATTTCGATAAGCCTGGGACGCCTGAAGGATAAGATTCTTTCCATCTTTATTGAATTTAAAAGCCCACACATTTGAAATCAAAAGAAAGCAAAGCAGGCCAATAGCGAAAAAGAACCAGCCGACCTTTTTTCTATATATAAAAAATTTCATCATCACCCCTCTCTTTTTGATGGCTTTAATTTCTCATATCTGAGTGGCAGATTTTTCTCTTTTGGTTCATTATTTTTTATTGGTTTTTCTCATTATATTTGGTGCATGTAATGCGCCCTAATTGACTGCTCCCATTACCATTAAACCCGATTCATTTTCTCAAACAATTACTTTTCCAGGAAATACCGGTCCAACAATAACGGCTGCAAATGAGATTAAAAATAATTTTAACCGAACCTGTTTCGTGGAATTATTTATTATCAATTGTGTAATTTAATCCATTGAGTTTTGGCCAAGTAGAGTAAATCTATTCTCGATTATCTCAGCAATCAAAATTCATATCAGAACAAGTAGTATTTATCAATTTAATTAAAAAAGGAATTTATTACCATTTTTTGGGACGGATTTGACTCAATTTAATGGTTGACCGCCCCTTCAGTGAAGAGAATGGAGGGAATTTTTTATATTGCAGAATATGAAAAACCGCGGCCGATAGACGTTCACCAAATCCTGCATGTACCCGATGTTTCTCAATCGGTTACCGGCCGCGGTCCTGTGTTAATTCAACAGGGCAGTTTATAGTCTTGCCCGGGACAATATAGGACAACCGTCGCTACAGTGCGCGACTCTCGGCATCATAAATCGTTTTATAAAAATCACCTCCTGGTATTTAAAAATAAAGGGTTCGAGGCCCGCCCTATTAGTTGACTAAACAAATACCATCCTGCACTTGAATCGTCCTGCTGGTATGTTGACAAAGCTCCGGGTTATGCGTCACCATGATGATGGTCTGCCCATCCTTATTTAATTCTTCGAGCAGCGATACCACCTGACCGGCTGTATCTGTATCTAGATTTCCGGTGGGTTCATCCGCTAATAAAATCGGGGGTTCGTTTACAATGGCCCTTGCAATGGCCACCCGCTCCTGCTCTCCTCCTGAAATCTGGTCCGGAAGACGGCCTGCTTTGTCCGCGAGCCCGACCCGCTCCAGTACGGAATCGGCCGCTTTCTCCTGCTTTGATGTCTTTATGCCGGTAATCGCCATGGGCAGCTTGACATTCTCTTTTACCGTAAGGTACGGAACAAGCTGGAACGACTGGAATATAAAACCAATATATTCACTCCTGAAATCAGCCCGCTGTTCACTCGACAGGCTGTATAAATCGAGTGTATCCACAAGTACTTTGCCCCTTGTGGGATGATTGAGACCGCCCAGGATCGCGAGAAGTGTACTTTTACCCGCGCCGGACTGGCCCATGATGCTCACAAATTCGCCGTCATCAATATAAAAATTCATCTCTTTTACTGCGCTTACCGTAGTTCCACCGCTGGTATAGTCTTTTCCCACATCAACTATTTCAATCAGATGCACGTCTTTCTCCATTAAATTATCCCTTTCATCGAAAATCTAAAGTGGTTTCAAAACCTTCCACCGGGTGCAGGGGTGCCCCATAGTAAATATCGGTAAATCCGCCCTTTAGATGGTATTCAAAATCTGAGTCATATGGTTTTGAAACCACCTTTATAGCGCCCTTAACGCCCGGCTTGGATCAAGCCTGCTGGCTTTAAGGGCGGGGTACAGGCTTGCCAGAAGACTTAAAGATACCGCGAGTAAAATGGAAACCCCTCCAAGAGACATGTCCATTCCGGCAAAGGTTCCATCTTTGATTACAAATGGAATCGCGGTCCAAGCCAGACCATTGCCGATAAGAAAACCGAGCAGACCGCCAACAAGGCCTACCAGCAGGGCTTCCAGCAAAATAATCTGCATGACATGGCCGCGCCTGAATCCGATGGCTCGAAAAATCCCGATTTCCCGGGTTCGTTCATTCACCGAACCCATCATGGTGACAAAAACAAGTAAGGAACCGATAAATATAATCAGTATGGCGATTCCGTAGCTGAAAGACTTGATCATTTCAATGGATTGCATCTTAGCCATTACAGCCTGCTTTAGAGCCGTAACCCTGGCGTCGGGGAATTTCTCCGCGATCTGCATGGTCATTTCTGATATGGGACAGCCCCGGCAAAAAGCAGAAATTTCCACCAGAGATATTTTTCCTTCCTTGCCGAGCACGCCCTGAATTTCATGAAGATCACCGATAATAATTCCGTCCTCAGCTCCGCCCGTGGGCTTCAAAATGGTTGATACAACAAATTCTTTCTGCCCAAGTTCAATTTTGTCCCCGATATTGAAATGAAACGCCTTTGCTGCTTCAGATCCGATGATCAGATTATTTTTTTTCTCCGGCAGCGCGCCGCTGAACTGCCACCAGGTCTTCAAAAGAATCTCATTTTCAAGGTCTGTACCCATTAACAATACATTCTTATCTTCAATCTTCCAGGGGCCTAAAATCTTGGGGGCAACGATCCCGAGATTCTTACTATTCTTGATTTTACGTATATCCGCCATTCTCGATTCATCAAATTCAACGGTTCGGTAGTTCACGCCTCCAACGGTGATCCCGCCATAGCTTAATGACAGGTTTTCATTTTTAGGTGTCATCACGATATTCGCGCCAAACCTGTCAAGGCGCTCTTCAATATCACGGGACATGCTGTCGATAATGGACATTAAAGTCACAATCACGGCAATTCCGATCAACAGCCCGGAAATGAGAAAAACCATTTTCCCCTTACGTCTTCTCAGGTTGTTAAAGGATATATTATAAAGCTTCAAATTCAGCCTCCTCTTTCATTGTTTCTTTTCGCTGGTTATGATTCACCCGATTCAACATGATGGTCTTTAACCCCTGATCGTTAAAAAGAGAAGTAATGCTGTTTACCTTTGTTTCTGTCCTGTCGAAGGTTACGACAAGTCTTGTGTTATTGCTGTCCGTTACCGCGTTTTTCACTCCCGTGATCATCTTAAGTTCGATGATTAAAGAATGGGGCCACTCTTCAACCTCCTGGAGTTTGAAAATCGCGTCGTCAAGGTTTCTTGTACTAAAATACGCGAGTGATTTCGGAATCACGAATGAGGACAGCCCCAGCAGGATGATTCCGGAAACCACCGCAGCTAATGTTCCAAAACTCACTCCTCGCTTTCTAACCCCCAGTACTTTTTCCCGTTTGTCCCTGTATTTTTCAAGGTCGTAGACCATAAAGTTCATTCCTCTGTTATTATTTCTGTATGGAGAATTTGTATCATTAGAGTTTCTTAAACTTACAATACCAGCTGTTTTTATTGATATCGGCCATCTTTATGACCAGGGATTTCCCTTGAACAATTCTTTCCAATGGAGCCGGGTTGCAACCGCCTTTAATCACATTAATCCGGCTTGATGGAAACCTCTGCCCGCAGTTGGTGCAGACCATGAAATCTCCCTGCTGAATATAGCCCTTGCCGGAACGAAAACACACATCACAGGCATCAATAGCCGCTCGAATAATACCGTCACTGCTCTTTAACGTAAAAAATGAAACCATGACTCCATCATCCGCTTTCGCCATAAAGTAATGGGCTTTACCATCGTTTATTTTATCCACGGGGATCTTGAGCATTCCATTTTCCGGAGTCAGTTTTTCAAATTTGGCCCCAAAAAAAGAATATGCCATTGAAACGGTTACAAATATAACGATGATTACCATAATCAAAATCTTCATTTTTTTCACTTTTATACCTCCATAGTATTTGTCATCATATGAAACCACTTATAGTTATTCCGTTGGTGCGGGAGTTTTTTTATCAGTTTTTTTCTTTTCCGGAGATCTCTGGAATAGCTGCTTCCAGGCTGATGCACCTGCACCACAGTTCCTGCCGCTTCCCGGGCCGATACCGCAGCCCCCCACACCCGCACCACTGCAGCTGCCCGGATCATATTCGGTTCTTGTGTTATCCTTACTTGTGATGTTTCCGGCACTGGTGCTTCCGGTTCCGCAGCAGCTTGCCGTATTGGTCCGTTTTCTGGAAGAAAAAGCGTCTTTTTCATCGATTGTAATTTTTTTAATGACCTCTGCCGGGTAACCGAGTTTTGTAATGATTGAAGCTATTTTCTCCGGTTTTAAAGATGGTTTGTGGTCCACGGCAACGACACCCTGCCGGAGACTCGCTCCCACGCCATCTACTTCGGGATAACCTTTTAATTTTGAATCAATGTATATCAGGCATGAGCCGCAGGTAAGCTTTGAAACTTTCAAAATCGTTCTTGAAAGTTCCCCGCCAAATGCTTGAAAATGATAACTGAGCAGAATCACAAAAATCATACCGGCCATAATCTTCCAGTATTTATTCTTCATTTGTATCTTACTCCCATTTGTATAAGTGATGTTTGACGGTTTCGTAAAAAGTTCAAATTCAAGGCGTGCAAATTTCGTAATCATGAAGCGTACTTATAGTACGTTGAATGATTGCTAAATGCAGCACAACGCAGAAGTTGGGCTTTTTACGAAACCGTCATAGTTGTTAAACAAATTGCATTTATTAAATAAGCAACCCGCAACTCGAAACTTGCATCATATCATTTAGCAAGCAGTATGCCATTATCATCAAAATTTTTTATTGTGTAAAATCAATGGAATAGTGTTGTAGAGCGATAACTGATGGGTGGGTTGCGGATGAACTGTTTAATATTGAAGAATATTCTTCAAAGATATGAAGACTATTCTTCACTTGCTAAAGGCTGTATTTTTCTAACCTGTATATCAAAACATGCCGGGGGATCTTTAACAGTCTTGCGGCTCCTGAACGATTACCGTTTGATTTGGCCAGCGCGTTTTTAATCAGTTTTTTTTCAACTTCCTCCAATGAAATTCCATCCTCAGGTATTTCCAAATCAATGTCCGATTCACTTTTACCTGCGGGTGTGGATAAATGAAGATCATGGGCTTGAATGACCGAACCTTTTCGAAGGATCACACATCTTTCGACGGTATTTTGAAGTTCCCGTATATTACCGGGCCAGGAATAGTTCTCCATAGATTTTAACGCGTCTGCGCTGAATTGAACATCTGAAGGCGCATCAAATTTTTTCAAAAAATGATGTGACAGAGAAACGATATCCTCTTTTCTATCCCTCAACGGCGGTATGTGCAGGGGCACGACGCTCAATCTGTAGTAAAGATCCTCTCGAAATTTTTCGTCCTGTATCAGCCCTTTCAGATTTTTATTGGAAGCCGCGATGATCCGAATATCTATCTTCTCCTTTTTTTCCGAACCCACGGGCTCAACCTCCCTCTCCTGTATGGCTCGCAGTAATTTTGCCTGCATATCGGTTCTTAATTCACTGATCTCGTCTAAAAATAATGTGCCGCCATGGGCTGCCAGAAACCGACCCTTTCTGTTTGCGGTAGCACCTGTAAATGCTCCTTTAACATGCCCGAAAAACTCACTTTCAATCAGTGTCTCGGGTATTGCCGCGCAATTTACGGCCACCAGCGGATTATCTTTCCGTGAACTCCGCTGATGAACCAATCTGGCCAGTACCTCTTTGCCTGTCCCTGATTCGCCGGTAATCAGCACGGTTGCCTCGCTGTTTGCTACAGCGACCGCTGTTTTTAAGAGCTCCTTCATCGCGGGACTCGCGGTTTCCATACCATGGGTTCCGGAAAGCCTGTTGACTTCTTCTGAGAGGAGCTTGTTTTTATTTTTCAGTTCCTTAAGTTCCAGGGCTTTTTCACAGGAGAGTCTCAGTGTATCCCGATCAAAAGGTTTTGTAATAAAGTTAAATGCCCCCTGCTTCATGGCATTCACCGCCATATCAATAGACCCATAAGCCGTAATGATAATAACCGGCGTGTCCGGTGATTCTTTTTTAATCATTTCAAGGAGGTCAAGGCCATTCATATCATCCAATTTTACATCGGTTACTACCAGATCGGGCGTTTCCTTCATAAACGTTTTAAGGCCCGCGTTTCCGGAGTAGGCGGTCATAATTTCAAAACCCGAATTTTTTAAATTATATTCGGTCACACGCAGGAGATTTTTATCATCATCAATTAACAGGATACGTGCCATTCACTTATTCCTCTATTTTGTGAATCGATTGCTCATTAGAATATTCCGGCAGAAACACTTCAAAGCAGGTGCCTTTTCCGGATTCTTTTATTGTAATCCGTCCGCTGTAACCTTCCGCGATTTTACGACTGATAAATAGACCCAGACCGGTTCCATCTTCCTTGCCTGTAAAAAACGGTTCAAACACTTTTTCCCTGTCCAGGGCAGGAATTCCAGGCCCGCTGTCTTCTATTTCCACATAAACACCTTCTGGTTCTTTATGAATCCGCATCTCGATACTCCCGCCTTTATCGACTGCGTCCAACGCGTTTAGAATGATATTGATAAATATCTGTGATATTTTTTCACCCGCGATCTGAAAATCACCAACATGTTCAATCCCCCTGGTCGAAAAATTGACCTTCTTGGTGTTCAGCTTCCCCCCCATCAATCCCGCAACCCGGGTGATCACTTTCGCAAGTGATTCTTCCTTTACATTCGAATCAATGTTCTGATTCCCCCGAAATATATTAAGAACCTCATTAACGGAATGATCCAGCCTTTTCGTTTCTGTATTAATGATATCAACAAATTCACGCTTCGGGTGTCCGGCCGGATAATCATCGAGCAGTATTTCAGCCGCGCCCTTAATCGACCCGAGCGGATTTTTGATTTCATGGGCAAGAGAGGCTGACACCTGGCCCAGTGTGGAAAGTTTCTGGCTTAACCTGAGCTGTTCTTCAACTTCAAGCAGCAATTCTGTTTCATTATGAAGCCGTCTATATGATTTTTTCAATCGTTCCGACATGTTCCTGTACTTTTCCCTGAGTTTCGATTCTTTCCCCGCGATCATCCCGATCAGGAGCCCCGCTGCAAGGTAAAGAATGATTTCGGTGAGTTCACTCAGGTAGGTCTCCGGCCCCCTGCCAATAAAAATCAAGAGATGCGGAATAAACGCGATGGATGTCAAAGCGGCCAGGCTGAGCCCCCCCTTAACACCAAACCATATCCCGCCCAGGGCGATCGGAAAATAGCTCAAGCGTCGATACGTATCATGATAAAATATCAAGTAGCCGGGAGTGAAAAAATGCAACAATCCTATGGTGACGACGACGATCACAAGAATAGGGTATCTGTTTTTTTTTAATAGCTCCATAAACGGCTTGTTCCATTACAAGAGCAAAAATGAAGAGAAATCATTCCATCTTTCACATTTATAACCTGAATATAGTCGGCACAGAGTGTTCATCAATATCCACCCCCACCGTGTCGTCTGTTTTAAACCCGATTTCTTTTAATCGCTTGATCACTTCATCATGTCTCTTGACTGACCATGATATAGACCAGATCGGATTTCTGACGGTATCAATACCGTAAGCGTCATGGCTGCAGAGATTAATCCGAAATTTGTCCTTGACAATGAGAGTATCCGCCTCGGACATGAAAATATCTATGTGATATAAATTTTTATTCAGTGCTTTTGAAAGCATTTCCTGAAGCTCGGGTATATCATCCAGATAATGGTTCGCAACCTGAAACAGATTACGGGGTTCATTGATAGACAGACCGAGAACCGCGAACCGTTGATGCCTTAACGCAAATGATTCAAGTTCGGACTCATACGATTCAATGAATTTCAGAATGTTATTAAAACAGGATGGGTCTTCATTATATTTTGAGAGCACCTCTTCACATCTGTGAATAATTTCCATATAAAAAGCCTGATTGTCCATTACATAGACAGACCTTTCACGATAGTTACGTCTTTTCCGTATCCGGGAGACATTATCCATTTTTATCGATCGTTCACTTTGCTTATTTTCAAGAATATCGATACTGGAGATGTCTTTAGCCTGCACCACATGAATCTTACCATCTTTTTCAATGACATATTCGATTTCGCATTGAAAACCAAGGCAGTTTTGTATTTCCTTAGACAGATCCAGGAGCCGTCGGTCATGGGGTGTCGATGTAATATAGGGTTCAATCTGGACTTTGTGGATTCTGTCACGGCAATACCCGAACTCCCAATGGTCCCAAAGCTTTTTGGCCATAACACCTGTACCGAAAATAAACGGCATCACGATAACACCCATATGTTCCAATTCTATTTCCGGAGCGGAATTGAAATGCTGCTGCCGCAAAATGGATAAATTTTTCGCTGTTTTCGCAAGTTTTATGATCCGTTTTCGTGCCCATTTGATCCCCCCGGTATCCGCATAGGTTTCAACGGAGTCAAATGATCCGCTTTTGTATAAATCTTCCTCCGGGTGCGCACTCCGTGCGATCACCTTGTAACTCTCTTGATGCTTTTTTAAGAATGCTTCAAGCTCCGGTAAATTTTTCTTTTTAAATTCAGATGCGGGAACATAGATAAAATCAGGCACGTTAAAGCCTTCATGCCTTAATTTTTCCAAATATTTCACTTTTTCAGATATTTTGGTTTCCATATGCATATTTCACTGACGGTTTCACAGATCGGTTATCCCCACCATCAAATGAACACCGATAATCTCTATTGACAAAAAACCGGGAACTTTGTATAAAAAAACCCGACCGATCATTCGGTTGGTTTTTTCAGGAGTATCATATGTCAAAAAAGAATGCAATCCTTTTAACCGCTACACATCTTTTCGCGCATAAAGGCTTAAACAATACGTCCATGGCTGAATTGTCAAAAATAACCGGTGCGGCAGGCGGAACAATATTTCACCATTTTAAAAATAAGGAAGACCTGTTTTTAAATGTGATAAATAATGTAAAAGAAACAGTTACTTCTGCATTTAAAACCTATTTCCTGGAGCATCGTTTTGACAATGGACTAAAAATGGTTGAAGGGGCCATTATGTACTATCTCAATCTTGCGGAAACGATGGAAGACCGTTTCCTCCTTTTGCATAGACATGACCCCTATAAGCTGGCTGAAACCAATTCAACCTGCAGGCAGTACCTTGAAGAAATATATGACTGTCTGCTGGATGTTTTTGAACGGGGTATCAAGATCGGAAAAGATGATGGTTCCATTCAAATCATTTCCACACGAAATACAGCATTGATCATTTTTTCCATGATTGACGGTATTGTCAGGTTCAACACTTACAAACTTTATAGTGCGGGCGCCCTGTATGACGATCTGATGGCATCCTGTCGGAAAATATTAACCAGATAGAGGAGTTTTAGAATGCCGGTCATAGCTCTTTTTAATGGAATGTTCTGCATGGAAGACTTGGTAATCAACGAAATCATTGCGCGTACCGGTTATAAAAAAGTGACCAATCAGGAGATTACCAGGCGGGCCGCCGCACGTTCCGGGATTCCGGAAAGTAAAATTAAAAAGGCGTTTTCCGCCAGGACCTCAGTATTTAACAAATTTACCCATGAAAAAGAATACTCCATTGCATGGCTGAAATTTGTACTGGCTGAAATACTGTCTGAGGAAAACCTGGTGATTAAGGGATTCTCAAGTCTTTTAATACCGGACACCATAACCCATGTTCTCAGGGTCTGCATCATTTCAGACACCCCCTCAAGGATTCAAAATGCCATCCAGGGAAAAGAATTAGATGAAAAAGAGGCGTCAAACGTTCTTCGGCAGGATAACGCGGATCGAAGCGCATGGACTGAAATGCTTTTTTCACTGCCCGATCCGTGGGACAGCTCCCTTTTTGACATTATGCTTCCAACCGGTAAAACCGAAATTAGTAAATTGTGTGACCTGATTGAAGAGAATATTCTCAAGGACGTGGTCCATAAGACAGAAGCATCAAATCAGGCGGTCAAGGATTTTTATCTTTCATCCAAGACTGAAGTTAAACTCTTGAAGGCTGGCCATGATGTCCAGGTCAATGCAAAAAACGGTGTGATCACCCTGACAATTAATAAACATGTTCTCATGCTCAAGCTCCTGAAGGAGGAATTAAAAGAGATAGTTGAAAACATTCATGGGGTGACATCGATAAAAACTGTTGTGGGCCAGGGTTTTCACAAATCCAATATTTATCGAAAACACGATTTTGATGTCCCTTCCCGGGTCCTTTTGGTGGACGATGAACGCGAATTCGCCCAAACGCTTTCGGAAAGACTGCAGCTTCGCGACATGGGATCCGTGGTCGCGTTTGATGGGGAAACAGCCATGACGCTTGTAAAGGAAGACGATCCGGAAGTGATGATCATTGATCTTAAAATGCCAGACATTGATGGAATCGAGATTCTAAAGAAAGTAAAACAAACCCGCCCTGAAATTGAAGTCATTGTGCTGACGGGTCATGGATCAGAGGCGGATAAAAACCAATGTATGGAGCTTGGTGCCTTCGCTTACCTGCAAAAACCGGTTGATATTAACTATTTAAGCGAAACGTTGAAAAAGGCCCATGAACGTATTGAGGAAAAATCAAAAAAAGAGTCATTCCAAAAGTGATGGTTTCGTAAAAAGTTCGAATGAGACGGTTTCGTAAAAAGTTCAAATTCAAGGCGTGCAAATTTTGTAATCATGAAGCGTACTTATAGTACGTTGAATGATTGCGAAATGCAGCACAACGCAGAAGTTGGTCCGCCTACGGCGGATTACGAAGCCGTCAAAAGTAACCGGACCCATCGGGTTCAATACCAGGATAACAACATTCAATGTCTGTTTTTAAGAAAATAAGACCGCAGTTCTGGGACCACCACAATATTATGATCGGACCCGATAACCGGACATTCAGTCTGCGTCGAAAATGGAAACTGATTGTACTGCTCACATCTATTGTCTGCATTCTTCCCCTGGGAGTAAAAACATTAGTCGATTATCATTTGACAAGCAAAACTCTTGAATCCATGATGAAGATGGATATCTCAGGAAAGGTATTATCCGCTCAAACCATGTTATCTCTTTTCCTGGAACATCGAAAATCAGCTTTGAATATGATTATCCAGGACCGCGCAGTCCGGGATCTTCATGTGGATGGCCGTATGGAGCAATTATTTGAAAATTTACAAAAACATATTACAGGTATAATAAGTATCGGCATATTTGATCATAAAGGAAATCTTCGAACATATGCCGGGTTGGGTCCTTCGAAGAATGAATTGGCTGATGTATACAGGCAGTACAGAACAAACAGTCATCACATCATTTATTTGAGTGATACTCCCGGCACCCGGCACAGTATTGCATATTTTATCATACCCATTCCCATTCCCAATCAAGCAGATGACCTGCTGATTGCGGGTCAGAAAACCGGCACCTTGACAAACCTGTTGTCAACCATGAAAATGGAAGAATCCGAAGATATCTTTTTGATCAACCGTAATGGACAGCTCATGACAAAGTCCAGGTTCCATGGCAATATGAATGAATTTATTAATATACCGGTTCCTCCCTTCTCTTCCATTGTTAATTTGGGGGAAACCAAAAATAAAGAAAATGCCCCCCTGTTCTTAGGGTACACGTATATAACGGGCACACCGTTTATTCTCATGGCAATCAAACAGAAATCGGATCTGACAAAACTCTGGTTAAAACCCCGGCTAAAATTAATGGGTCTTTTTATTTTGAGCATCGCGATCATATTAATAGTTATTCTTTACTCCGCAACATACCTGATCAACCGGATTCATGCCGCGGACAAGATAAAACTGGCGACCTTTCACAAAGCGGAACACATCAACAAGCTGGCATCCCTTGGCAGATTGTCTTCCGGCGTGGCTCACGAAATTAACAATCCGCTTGCCATCATAGATCAAAAAGCCGGACTGATAAAAGACCTGTTTGAGTTAAAGAAGAACCTGACCATTGATGATAAACTATCGAGGCTTGTAGATTCTATCCTTATATCTG
>JAUVGT010000219.1 GCA_030593645.1 Deltaproteobacteria bacterium | reverse complement strand
AAAAAGTCCAACTTCTGCGTTGTGCTGCATTTCGCAATCATTCAACGTACTATAAGTACGCTTCATGATTACGAAATTTGCACGCCTTGAATTTGAACTTTTTACAAAACCGTCTAATTCGGGCTTTTTACGAGACCATCATCGTTGAATGTCATAAAATCAGCAAACGCACTCCGTAACATCATTCCCGTGAAGCTTATCCTCGACCTGATTGGGGAACGGAAATCCAGTAATATTAGGCAATTTCCCTGCCGTCATTAAAGGCTTCCGACTTCGCCAAGGCTTCGCCGTGACAAGATGGCAGACAGGCTGGATATCGATAGAGCTTCATAGGCGTGCCCGGATCTCCGTTCCGCGCAGCCTGTGCCGGACTTGATCCGGCAGACGGAATGGCGCTGTTTTAAATTTTACGAAATAAAAATGTAATGATCTGCTGACATGCATGTTTATCAATATTTTCCATGTTCACCGAGAATTGCTGTAAACGTTGGTTATATTTTGACATTTTACCATAAATATGGTAGAATGCAGAACACATGTTGTTAAGATTTTATGTCTTATTTACTGTAGAGATACACGTAACGGATTCACATCACCATCGATTTAATGACGTCTCACAACACGAAACTTCTTCTATTTAGGATCACCTTAAAACGAAGATGAATTTGTACGGTTTGTATCGCCAATACGATCATTAAACCAGATTGTTTTTTGTTTCTTTATCATTCTTCCATCAAAGCTGACTCCTTTAATAATAGCGTGTTGATCGTCGTATCGTCAGGGGGAATTCGATCATGAGAATTATGCTTAAAACCAAACTGATTTTTGGTGCGATTGGAATGGTCGTTTTTGTATTAATTTCCGCGCAAATTTTTGTTTCCATTCTTGTAAATCAGCAAAATCAAAAAACAGCCAACGATCAGATCGTAAAATCATTAAATGTGATCCGGGAGGATCTATTAAGTAAACAGAGCAAATTTCTTATAGATACACGTCAAATGGCCAGCGCCAATAAAATTGGCTCAACAATTAAGTATCTGAATGATTTTAAGAATGATGAAAACCTGCAACTTTATCAACCGTATTATGAGTCGGTGTCCAACTCCATTTATCAAGTGGGAAAAACAGGTCATATCTGGAAAATGACTGTTTATGATATGGAGGGTGATTTAAGATCATTTGCCGTCAAGAGAAATAATGAACCTTCTGTTTTAGGATTTCTCCACTATGCTCCCGCTCTAACAATATTTACCGCCTACCTGAAAGAAGGAGAGAGCCTGCATATCGATTCGTGGAAAAAAATAAATAATATGCCGGACCTGGATATTCCATTAAAATATGATAAAAAAATTCCGGAAAAAGAAGATATTCAATTTGATTATCTGGGTGAATCCATGTGTTTAACTTCAATCGCCCCTGTTTGGGCAGATGTTTTTAACGTGAAAACAGTTAAGACCGAAAAAACCCAGGTTGCTTTCGTTTCAGCCACACTGAAATTGAATCAGGGATTCATCAACAAAATGTCAAGACTCACATGTATGAATATTAACCTGTTTTCCCGGGATCGGCTCATCCTGGGTAAACTCCCTGGTTATTCAAGGCCTGAAACCAAACACATTAAACATAAGAAAACACCCGATCGGTTGAAAGACCAGGAGTTATTCTTAAGTCATATACTTGTGAATCATGATACCTTCTTTCAGGGAATACTCCCTCTTTACAATAAATCCGGTTTTATCGGTGCAATCGCGGCCCTTCAGTCCGATACTGTTGCAAAAGAGAATACCTGGCAAATCATACAGCTTTTAGGGATGGTATTTTTAGGGTGCATTATATTTATTATACCGTTAACCATTGTATTTTCAAATTCTCTCATCAAACCGATTCTAAAGATTGTAGCCCGCCTTGATAATCTTGCAAGCGGAGAAGGCGATTTAACGGTTCGCCTTGAAGTTAAGGGGAATGATGAAATAGGACAATTGGCCGGGTGTTTTAATACATTTATGGAAAAGCTTAAGAGTATGGTTAAAAATATTGCGGGGAATGCCGATATTTTGAACCGGTCCTCTTCAAATCTCTCTATCTTATCAAAAAAGATGTCAGAAGGATCAGAGCACATGTCCGCAAAATCGAATACTGTCAGCAGCGCTGTAGAAGAGATGTCCAGCAATATGAATGCCATGAACGAAACAACGGCACAAACGTCGTCAAATGTCCATATGGTCTCCGGATCCACCGAGGAAATGACAGCCACTATTAATGAAATTGCCAAAAATTCAGAGCAGGCTCGAATCATTACAAATGAAGCTGTTATCCAGGCTCAAAGTACAACAGATAAGCTTCAGAATCTGGGAAAAGCCGCTTTTGATATTGGAAAAGTTACTGAAACAATTAATGAAATATCCGAGCAGACAAATCTTCTATCCCTGAATGCCACCATTGAGGCTGCTCGGGCCGGGGAGTCCGGAAAAGGTTTTGCGGTAGTGGCCAATGAAATCAAAGAATTGGCGAAGCAAACGGCCCATGCAACCTTGGAGATTAAAGGAAAAATAGATGGCATTCAAAGCTCTGTTTCAGAATCTGTGGTCGAAATTGAACAAATTTTAGATGTTGTGAACAAGATAAATGATATTGTATCCCAAATCGCGACATCTGTTGAAGAGCAGTCTGTAACCACTCAGGAGATTGCGAGCAATATCACACATGCGTATAAGGGGATTCAGGATGTGAATAACGCTATGGAGCAGACCAATACGGTCACGGATATTATTGCTCAGGACATGGTAGATGTAAATGAAAGTGTGGGTGATATATCTCATAAAAGTACTGAGGTTAATCAGAATGCGGAAGAGTTGAGTATACTGGCTGAAGATTTGAAAACCCTGGTCAGCCTGTTTAAAGTATCATGACAGGAACTGAATTCATTGCATATTTAGCGTCATTCCGGCGGAGGCCGGTATCCAGATTGTTTCATATACTTCTGGACTCCGGCCTCCGCCGGAGTGACGGGAAAACGGACGTTTTACGAGACCGTCACTATTATTGCTCCAACACGGAAACTGGACCTGAGGGGTGGTTTTGAAACCACTACACATCAAGCGGGCGCACGCAAATGGCATGAAACATAATGGCCTTTTTCATTTAAAGGTACCATTGGCGGCTGCTCAATCCGGCAGCGTAATATGGCCTCGGGGCACCTTGGATTAAAATAACAGCCTCCCGGTAAATTTTCAGGATCAGGAACTTCACCTGTAATCAGTTTTTTCCGGTTATCCCGTTTCGACGGGTCGGATACGGGAATGCTGTTTAACAGGGCCTTAACATAAGGGTGTGTACCCGATTTCATGAGATGCCTTCCGGGTACGATCTCCACAATCCTTCCCAGGTACATCACCGCCACCCGATTGCATCGATCCGCCATTAAATTCAAGTCATGGGAAATAAACAGGATCGTTAAGTTATATTTATGTTTCAATTCTTCTAAAAGCTCCAGGATCTTATCCTGGGTTGACAGATCAAGGGCAGATACCGGTTCATCAGCAATCAGAAGCCTGGGATTGACGATAAGCGCCCTGGCAATGGCGATTCGCTGGCGCTGACCCCCGCTGAATTCATGCGGGTATTTATTGACGGAATTTTTGTCCAGTTTAATATCATACAGGATCTTTCGAACACGACTTCTCTCTTCTGCCCCAGGAACGTTTCGAATCCTGAGCATTTCGCCAATAATATCCTTGACCTTAAGACGGGGATTTAAGGATGAATACGGGTCCTGGAAAATCATCTGAACATTTTCATAAAACAGACGTTTCCCCTTCCCCCGTATATCGGAAAACGGTTTCCCATCAAACAGTATTTCACCTGAAGATGGAGCCAGAAGCTTCATAAGAATTTTTGCCAGGGTCGATTTCCCGCACCCGCTTTCACCGGCCAGACCTGTTATTTCCCCTTCGGTGATTGACAGATCAACTCCATTCAGGACATTAATCCTGGCTTTCTCTGTCTTTAACACTCCGCCTGTAATTGGAAAATACTTTTTAACATTCTTTATTTCTATGATGTTAGGCCCGTCCATAACCCCTTCTGTCCGAAACCAGGCTGAGAAGCTTTTGTGTATAGTGATGTTCTGGTGAATGAAAAATAGTGTTTACAGTGTTCTTTTCCACACATTTTCCCTGATGCATCACCAGGACATGATCCGCAATTTCCGCGATGACGCGCAGATCATGAGTAATAAAAATAATCGACATCTGTCTTTCGCGTTTCAGTCTCTTGAATAGTTCAAGAACCTGTGCCTGAATGGTGACATCCAATGCAGTGGTCGGTTCATCCGCAATGAGTAATCGCGGATTGCAGGAAAGGGCGATGGCGGCGAGTGCCCGCTGCCTCATGCCTCCGCTGAGTTCATGGGGATAACTTTTCATGCGCAACCCGGGTCTTGGGATACCCACCTCATCAAGCAGCTCAATTCCCCTGTTCAGGGCCTCTTTTTTACCGATTGCTTCATGAGCCATGATTGTCTCTGAAATCTGATCACCGATCGTAAAAACAGGATTTAATGCGGTCATCGGTTCCTGGAAAATAAAACCGATTTCCTTTCCCCTTAGCTCACGCATCTCTGTATTGGAAAGGGGCAAAAGATTACGGCCCTGATATAACACCTCTCCTGACATGTCAGCCAGGGGGGGAGTGGATATCAATTTCAGGATCGACATGGCGGTCACACTTTTTCCGCTTCCGGATTCACCAACAATTCCGAGGGTTTGCTGTTCATCGACACCAAAAGAAATGTCCTGAAGTATGGTCTTAATTTTTCCGTTTACACGAAAAGAAACATTCAAATTTTTGACATCAAGTATTTTCATAAGTAAGTTAGGACTTTTCAGTCTTAGGATCAAATCGATCTCTTAAACCGTCCCCGATAAAATTAAACGCCAGTACAACCAGCATAATCGCCAGTCCCGGAAAAATAGAAACATGCGGAGCATCCAGAAGAACCTGCTTACCTTCACTGAGCATGGCACCCCAGCTTGGTGTCCCCGGTGAAACACCGAGCCCGAGAAAACTGAGAGATGATTCAGCGATAATGACACCGGCCACACTGAATGTGGCCTGAACAATGACCGGTGACAGAACGTTGGGAAGGATATGTACAAACATTATCCTGAAATCGGACTGTCCCGATGTTTTCGCGGCCAGGATATAATCACGCTCTTTAATGGATAAAACCTGTCCCCGTACGAGCCTTGTGAAAGAAACCCAGCCCAGTACGGTAAGGGCAATCATTACATTGAAGACGCTTGGCCCAAGAACGGCCACCAGGGCAATGGCGAGAAGAAGCCCCGGAAAGGCCAGAAGGATGTCCACAACCCTCATCAGGCCCGTGTCGATCACTCCGCCGTAATACCCTGAAATAAGGCCGATAGTAATTCCGATGGTCCCGGATAAGAATACGACCAGTAATCCCACTGTCAAGGATATCCGTGCGCCGTACAAGAGCCGGCTGAAAATGTCTGAACCATTGGCATCCTGTCCCAGTAAGTGTTTTGAACTCGGGGGGATCAGTTGCTCGCTCAAACGAAGTTCATAGGGATCATAGGGAGAAATCCATGGGGCAAGTAATGCGCCAAGTCCAAAAAGGATAACAATAACCCATCCGATATATACCAGTTTATTTTTGAACATTTATAACATCCTGACCCTTGGATCGGCCCATACATAAGCGATATCGGTAATCAGATTTACCATGACATATATAAACGCGATAAATAATATACATCCCTGCACAAGTGGATAATTTCTCGAATAGATCCCGTCAAGTAAAAGTGTACCGAGTCCGGGCCAGTCGAATATCGCTTCGGTTATGATCGCACCGGAAAGAAGCACACCCACCTGCAGGCCGATAATGGTAATCACCGGTATCAGGGCGTTACGCAGGGCATGCTTCAGTATTACCTTACGTTCATGCAGTCCTTTGGCCCTGGCGTTTTTGACATAATCTTCTCCAAGTACTTCCAGGAGGGACGCCCTGATCATCCTGGAAAGCATTGCCGCCATCGCTGTCCCGAGAGTAATTGACGGTAAAATAAGATGCGCCAGTGTTCCCCGCTCATTGACAGGCAGCAGATCCAGCTGAATGGAAAACAGCAGGATCAGCAGCGGCCCCAGCCAGAAATTCGGAATGGCAACCCCTAAAAATGATACAAGCATGGAAGTGCCGTCTAACAGCCCATAGGGCCTCAGTGCTGAAATAATACCAAGGGGAAAAGCAATCATCAGGGCAATAATCATGGCACCAGCCATCAACTCCGCACTGGCCGGGAATCGCTCAAATATCTCCTTGAGAATCGGTTTTTTACTGTGGATTGAAATACCCAGATCGAACTGTATGATACCTCCAAGATAATTGAAATATTGCTTATACAGGGGCTGGTCCAGGCCCAGGTTATGCCTGAGTATCTGCTTATCGGCCAGGGCGGCATGGTCACCCAGCATAATATCAACCGGGTCCCCCGGGATCATATGGATCAAAAAAAATACCAGGGTCACCACGCCGAACAGAACAAAAAAAAGGAGTAAAAAACGTCTGAGTATGTAAGCAGGCATATTATCCTATCATTGAATAAATATATTCTTAAATGAATGAAATCCGGCCATGGGATGCTGCTTGTAACCCTTAACCCGCTTATGAATGATTGAAATATTGTTTCGGTGCCACATGCTGATATAAGGCAGATCATCGGCCGCTATTTTCTGAATCCTGGAATAGATTGCTTTCCGTTTATTCGCATCGAGTTCAACCCGCCCTTCCATTACCAGCTTGTCGATCTCCGGATTTTTATACCGGCCGCGGTTTCTGCCGGCTGGAGGAATCTGGCTGGAATGAAAGATATCATAAAAAAAATCCGGTTCGGTTACCCCGACCCATCTCATTGAAGTGATCTGAAAATTACCCGATTTAATATCTCCATAAAACGTACCCCACTCATAGGACATGATCTCAACACGTATCCCGATTTTTACAAGCTGTGCCTGTATGATTCTGGCAACATTCACGACTTCATTGTTGTTGCTTGTTTTCAGTTCAAGCACCATCCTCGGTTCAGGTCCGTCATTATCAGGATCGTTTAAACCCGCCGCGTCAAGAAGTTGTTTCGCTTTTTCAGGCTCATAGGAATACTTTTTTACGCCTTTTTCATAGAACCAGTTCACCGGTGACAAAAGACCGGTTGCCTTACCGGCATGGCCATATAGCCGATAATCGATTATTTCATCCCGGTCGATACCGTACGCAATGGCCTGCCGGACCCTGAGATCCTGTACTTTTTTACTATCCATGTTAAAACCCAGGTAATTATAACTGATTCCCTCCTCCTCAATTAATTGATAGATATCGTTTAACGGCGGTTTGTAAAAATTCTTTATCTGGCTTGCCGGTATGGCGTTGATCAATAAATCGAGTTCTCCTTTTTTCATTTTCAAGAATCTTGTATTCGGATCTTTTACTACCTTAAATTTTATTCGGCCCATCCTGGGCGTATCCGGTTCAAAATACGTTTCGTTTTTTTCGAGAATGATTTCTGTGGGTGCCTGGGAAACAAATTTAAATGGTCCGCTGCCGATCAGCATGCTTTGAAAATCCTGTTCTCCGGTGAGAATATGTTTCGGTAAAACAGGCATGATAATTGAAGTCAAAAAGGAAGCTGTGGGCTGTTTAAGAGAAAACTTTACTGTATATTGATCGATTAGCTCGATACGTTCAATTTTGCTGTTATAGACCGCGGAAAAAGGTGATTGAACGGCGGGGTCCATCAGGTGTTCAAATGTGAATTTAACGTCCTCACCGGTCAGGGGCTTATTGTCATGGAAAAAAATGTTTTTACGCAGATGAAAAACGTAGGTCTTATTATCCGGTGTTTCCCATTTCAGCGCGAGCCCGGGAATGATCTGAAGGTCATAACCAAGCTTAACCAGTGTACTGAAAACCAGATGATGTGAAATCCTCATACCTGTGGCGTCCGTGGCGTATCTGGGATCGAGTGTCTTGGGGGCGCTTTCCAGACCGACGGTTAGACTGTTTGTCACGATTGTATCGGTGCCGGACCCGCATGATATCAGGATGGTAGAGATAGACAGGAGGATGATCATAAGCGTGTGTTTTTTCATACACCTTAATCCTTGTTGAGTTTGGAAGTATAAGTTTAGTAAAAATCCGGGTCCAAAGGGCCCGGCTTTGACTTGTCCGCCATAGCTTTAGCGGCGGTGGATCACCCCTATAAGGGGATTTAACAAGTGCCTAAAG
>JAUVGT010000220.1 GCA_030593645.1 Deltaproteobacteria bacterium | reverse complement strand
TCTTCTTTGAAAGTCAAGGCTGTAATTTTTGCGACAGCAATTCTTGATGGTCTCGTAAAAAGTCCGAATTAGACGGTTTCGTAAAGAGTTCAAATTCAAGGCGTGCAAAATTTGTAATGATGAAGCGTACTTATCGTACGTTGAATCATTGCAAAATGCAGCACAACGCAGAAGTTGGACTTTTTACGAGACCGTCAATTCTTGGTGAACGATCTATAAATAAGCAAACGCACTTCGCAACGTCATTCCCGTGGAAACGGGAATCCAGTAACATTAGGTACTTTCCCCTCCTTCGCCAACCTCCGTCGCTAAAACTTCCGTCTTCGCCAAAGGCTTCGCCGAGACAAGATGGCGGTCAGGAGGCTATGGTGGACAAACTGGATAGCGCTAAAGCTTCACTTTGTGCCCGGATCTTAAGCTCTGCGCAGCCTGTGGCGGATTTGATCCACCGCTACCGAGGTTATGGCGGACAAGTCCGGTATCCGGAATGACGCTGTTTTAGATTTTACGAAAGACAAATGTCATTATCTGCTGATTTTCAAGTTTATCAATGTCTTCTATGTTCACCGAGAATTGCTGCTCAATATTCAATTCACTTGATGAATTCTTCTATTTTTGATAGAATAATCCAATACGTTCATACGTTCATATTTCACAGCGTTTTTCCTGCTTTGTATTTTCAAGCACCGATGATTGTGAGGGAAAGTGCCCATTTCCTGCTGTTAATTCGCATAAATAATTTTGAACCACCCAATAAGGAACAACCGTGAATCCATGAATAGTGATACAAAGTATCATACTATTTTTCATAATCTAAGTGATTTTTACCTGATTCATGACGACAGGGGTTTTATCCTGGAATCCAACCTGCACACTCTGGACGGCATTGGATATAGCGAGAAAGAACTCACAGGTTTTGATCTGAGAAATTTGATTACCGAAGACCTGCATGCCGGTTTTAAAGATTACCTTAAACAGGTAAAAACCAAAGGGAGAGCCAAAGGACAGTGTAAAATTCTATCCAGTAAGGGGAACCTGCATGAATTGGATTATCACAGTTCGCTGCTTTCTCATGAGAATCCGGATCAGGTTATCGTGGCTTTTCAGGATATTACCGAAAAGTTGCTGGCTGAAAAGATCAACACAACATTGTTTAAAATTTCCAACGCGGTAAATACTACCCTTAACACCGACGACCTCCTGAAATCGTTCCATACCATATTGGGTGAGGTGATGGATGTCACCAACTTTTTTATCGGGTTTTATAACAAAGAAGGGGATCATCTTGATTTTGTATATTTTATTGATGAAATTGAAGGCTCCTATGACAGCAGCAATATCAGCCAAAAAGGTACTTTATCCTATGAAGTGATTCTCAAAAAAAAACCTCTCCTGATCAAAAAAAAGGAAATGGAGGCGTTTTTAATCAAAGAAAACAAGGAACCGATCGGCCCAATCGCGGAGGCCTGGCTGGGGGTTCCCTTAAGCATTAAAAATGAAGTGATCGGTGTTGTGGTTGTGCAGAGTTATCACAATCCTGACCTCTATAGCTGGAAAGACGCGAACCTTTTGATGTCCATTTCAGATCAAATCGCCATTGCGATTCAAAGAAAGCAGGCTGAGGAAGCATTAAAGTTCAGCCAGGACCAGATCAAAAATCTATCCATGCAGACTGAGACATTCAGTCTGGCTGCCGCGTCCATGATTGCCATTAAAGATGAAAAAGAGATCTTTGATCGGATCAGTCAGGCAATTATTGAATATTCTGATTATTCAAGGCTGATAATGTCCTTTTTTCAGGACACCCATCCCTATCGGGAGATTATCGGCTATGGCGGCTTTACATTGGCGGAGATTGATGGAGTCAGGGAGTTTCCATTTTCACAATCGAAGCTGATTAATATGCTGGCAAAAGGAATCCAGGTTGGTCAGTTTTCAGTATATATACCCCATACCATGAAAGAAATTCTCGGAGATGAAGAGGGCATTTTGTTTGGGAGTGGACCTCTACCCGCTTCAGAAGATGCCTGGCATCCGGAAGATAATCTGTTTGTCGCGATGAATGATGACAAGGGTGAAATAATCGGAGTAATTTCAGTGGATACACCCAAATCAGGCAAAAAGCCGAATAATGAAACCGTTCGGCCCCTTGAAATATTTTCCAGCCTGATATCTCAGATTATTATCAATAAAAAAGCCCTGGAACAAAAACGGATCACTGAAGAAAAGTACCGTATCATACTCGAAAATATTGAGGAAGGGTATTATGAAATCGATCTGAAAGGAAAAATCATATTCATCAGCGATACGGCATGTAAAATTTTAGGCTGTCCGCATAATGAGCTGATTAATCGGGTCCCCCGCAGACTGATTCAGAAAAAGGATATCCGGGATTTTTATGGTGCATTTAAAAAAGCCTATGATTCAGGCAAAACACTGAAAGGTCAATCATTTGTCTATTTGCATCAGGACGGATTAAAACGGAATGTTGAAATTACCATTACACCCATAAAAGATCCTGAAAATCAAATCACCGGTTTCCGCGGGATTCTTTCGGATATTACCGAAAGAATCACCAAGGAGAAACAGCTTCACGAATATCAGAACCATCTGGCGGACCTGGTCAGTGAACGGACGATTGAGCTGGAAAACGTGAATAAGCAACTGCGCCAGTCTCAGAAAATGGAATCCATCGGGACATTGGCCGGAGGAATTGCCCATGATTTTAACAATATTCTTTACCCCATCATCGGTTTTTCAGAGCTGGCCCAGGATATGGCGCCCAAAGGCAGTCTGCTTTTCAGTAATTTGGAGGAAATAATCATTGCCGCCACACGGGCTCAAAAACTCGTAGAACAAATTCTAACATTCAGCCGTCAGACCGAAGAAATCACGAAACCCATCCAGGTCAGTCCGATTTTAAAAGAGGCCATTAAAATGCTGAAGGGAATATTGCCTCCCAGTATCCGGATTGATCATAGCCTTTGCCGGGAACACGGTGTATTACTGGCAGACCCGACACAAATATACCAGGTGATCGTAAACCTTTGTACCAATGCTTACCAGGCCATGTCTGAAAACGGCGGTGTTTTATCCATCAGCATTTCCGAAAAGCATATTGATTCCGAAGGCCGGGATCATGACCGAAGCATTACCGCGGGAAATTATCTCCGGCTTACCGTCACCGATACAGGCCATGGGATAAATGATGAAATCAAAGAACGAATTTTTGAACCGTTTTTTACCACCAAAGGGATTGGAGGAGGGAGCGGAATGGGGCTTTCCGTGGTACATGGGATTATTAAAAAATATAACGGGTATATTGAACTGGAGAGTGAAATCGGGAAAGGGACTACGTTTAATGTCTTTTTCCCCAGGTATGATATGAAACTGGAAAAAGAGAGTAAATACTCGACTGATATCATAAAAGGCGGGAATGAATATATTCTGATTGTGGATGATGAGATCCAGATCGTGCGAATGATGCAGCAGATGTTGAAATCTCTTGGGTATCGGACAAATATGCGGACAAGCAGTGTGGAAGCCCTGGAATTATTTCGAGCAAATCCTCAAAAATTTGACCTGGTCATTACGGATCATATTATGCCTAATCTTTCCGGGCTTAACCTGGCCAAAGAAATGAAAATCATAAATCCGGATGTCCCCATTATTCTTTGTACCGGCTACAGTGAAATTGTAACCGAAGAACAGACAAAAGCAGCCGGAATCAGCAGGTATGTGATGAAACCTCTTGTGAAAAAAGAGATGGCGCTATTAATCAGGGAAGCACTGGATGAATGGGATAATTAACAGGCAGGATTCCAAATCCGTTTTTATTAGTTGCTTTTGGCCCTAAAACCAGATAAATATATTACATACATGCTCCTCTTGGGTACTCATTAGATATAATGTGTCTGCCTCCAAATTCCGGATTATTAAATCAAAAACGTTATCGTGTTTCATGGTGTGTGTATCCTTTTTATTTATTGGATTTCCAAAGTGCCGTGTAATTGTCTGGTAGCAATAGTTCGGAGGATTCACCACTTCTAAACACAACATTTGATTGTATCTCGAAAAGAAAGGAGGTCATCATGGTTGAAAATGTCAGAAGTGACAAAATCCTGCCGGTAACATATCCTCATCGAAAATCCAGGGCTGAGGAAATGGTGGGGCATTATTTTCGTTCCTGGGAGAAAAGGCGGTTGGCAGTTGATGCAGCGGAGAGTGCGGCCTCACAGCCTTCCGAGTTGCCCCCATGCATCGCGTTTTCCAGGAAAATCGGTGTCGGGGCTTTTGAAATCGCGGACATGACGGCCCGGAAGCTGGGATATAAAGTGGCTGACAAGGAATTGATCGAGCAGATTTCCAACCAGGCCAACATTACCGAAGAGGCCATCGCTTACTTTGATGAACGCTTTCCGGGGTACACCAACAGGATCTTTAAATATCTATTCGGAGAAAAGGCTTTTATCGACAGCGATTATTCCAGGCACCTGATCAGCGCTGTCTTCGCCATCGCGGATCTGGAATCGACCGTATTCATTGGCCGGGGCGGCCATCTTATTCTCCCCCGCAACCGTGTGCTTGCAGTCTATTGCATCCGTTCCGATGATTACCGGGCCAAAAGAATTGCGGATATCATGCAGATCAGCGTGGATGAAGCCGGGAAACGATTAAGCATCATGGATAAGGAGCGGGCGGCATTTTTTAAAAAAGTTTTCGGTAAGAAAGCGGGCGCACCCCAGGAGTTCGATATGATGATGAACCTGGATCATTTTACCAATCCAGGGGATGGGGCCGACATCGTTGCTCTGGCATTTAATAAAAAGTTTAAAATTCAATCGCCGGCGTGATTTTGTGGGAGAAAAATCCTGGGGATATTCTATGTTCTTATGATTCCTGAGAAGTAAGTCACTTTGACTTATTTCTCAAACTCAGTTTTTACTGCGATTCCTATCTTTTCCAAACTATACGGTTTTTTAAGATATGATTCCGCACCCAGTCTTTGGGCTTCTTTGACACGGTCTGTTTCAGAATAACCGCTTGTGATGATTGCCTTCTGACCGGGGTGCAATTTGAGAATTTGTCTGTATGTATCAAGCCCATCAATACCGGGATCCATAATCATATCCAGAATCAATAGATCTGATGAATTGCTTTTCAGATAATCAATAGCCTCTACACCGCTTGAAACGGATGTTACAGAATAATCCAATCTTTTAAGCATCCTGGAGGCTATTTCTCTTTGTTCTTTCACATCATCGATAACTAAAATTGACTCGCCATGGCCCATATAATCTTCAATGGGTAAAGAGGATTTATCCGTGTCAAAGTCCTTCCGGGTTGAGGGGAAAAACAGTGTGAATGTAGTCCCTTTTCCTTCAGTGCTTTTAATATCAATATAACCTTTGTGGTCTTTTACTGTTCCCCACACCACTGCCATTCCCAGTCCAGTCCCGCTTCTGCCCATCTCCTTTTTTGTATAAAACGGCTCAAATATTCTTTCCATATCATTCGAATCAATACCTACACCGGTATCAGAAACTGAAAGGATAACGTAATCACCCTCGTCCACATCGTTATATCCTGCTATTGGCCTGTCAATATATCGATTTTCTGTGGATATGAGAACCTTACCCCCTTCGGGCATGGACTCGGCTGCATTAGAGATCAGATTCATGACAACTTTTGATAGGTGAACAGATGATCCTGAAATATTCATGAGATCTGTCTCAAGATGGATTTCAAATTGAACATCGGGGTGAAATTCTTTCAATTTTTTATGTTCAGGTGATCTCATATAGCCTGAAACAGCTTCATTTAAATTAACCACTTTCATTACCGCAATGCCCCTTCTCGCCATGGTCAGCAAATCCTGCACAATAGTTGCGGCTTTTTCTCCTGACTCCTGGATGGTTCGGATGGGTTTTCTTAGGGGACTGTCTTCAGGCAGATCTAACAATAACAGTTCTGGATAACTCACAAGACCCGATAGGATATTATTGAGGTCGTGAGCCACACCTCCTGCAAGCGTGCCTATGGACTCCATTTTTTTTGCCTGATGGAGTTGGGCCTCCAGCCGTTTTTTCTCTTTATCAGCAAGTTTACGCTCGGTGATATCGCGGGCAACACCTCTAAACCCTATTGCCTTGTTTTTTGAATCATTAATAATTGATACCGACGTCTCAATAAAACATATGGAGCCGTCTTTTCTAATTAACTCCCAGTTGAACGCTTTATAAGGCTTCCTTTTCCGGTATACCAGGTTAAAGGCCTGAAACACCTTCGTTGCATTCTCTTCATCCATATACCGGCGGTTGTTCATGCCCATTAATTCATCCCCGGTGTATCCGAGCATCCTGCGCATCGAGTCATTAAAGAAAGTAAAGTTCCCGGCAATATCTACTTCAAAATATCCATCTTCAATGCTTTCGATAATGGTTCGGTATTTTGCTTCACTTTCTCTAAGCGCGTCCCCGTCTTTCTTGCGTTCCTGGAAAAGCTGGTTAATATCCATCTTGATAAGGGCTATGGCGTCAAAAACCGGCCCCAGTGGATGGGATGATTCGGTCTCCGGGAGATTCCCATCAGGCTCTTCATTTTCCCAGTTGATGTTTCCGATAAAAGAGAGAAGCTCATTTTCAATGTATTTCCACGTTTGTTCTTGATTGGGGGATAAATCAGATGTAACCGCTGTTTTAGCCTGAGGTAAAGATTTTTTGATCTCGGATTTTTCATTCGAAATAAGTTTCAAGGCGCTATCTAAATCCTTGACCGCATGTGTTCGAAAAGGCAGGAAGTGCCTGGCCAGATTGACTGCTGCGCGTAAAAACCTATTGGCCCCATATAGGATAAAGATATGGAAAGGGTGATTCTTGTGCCATTTTAATATGTTGTTAATATAAAGCTTCCGCGCCTTCCAGGAGATACCCTTCAGTTCTTTAACGCCATGGATGAAATAAAAAGGATTTCCGGATAGTCCCATCTGGTTAAAACCTTTGTCTATGGTCTTAAAGAGAGGAGGGATATGATCCGCTTTCAGGAATCCGGTTGATATAGTATGGGCAATATCATCGCCGATTAACTCGTAGCGTACTTTGTAACCATCGAGTTGGAGATGCCAGTTATCACGGGCTGTAATCTTCGTAGGGGAAACAATGGGCTGGGTGGGGATGTGTTCGGCAGATTCACCTGCCGGGGTTTTTCTAGCTGAGAGGATTTCAAGGGCAAGCCTAATAGCCTCGGGATAGTCCTCCACTATCTGTACATCTCTCCTGACAATGGTGAGCCGTCTCCCCAGCTGGATGCTCATTTTGAAAAATGGTGTCACCCCGTAAAAGACCAGTCCGATGAGCTGCTGGCGTTTTTTCATGTTCGTGATAAAATGTTTTCGAGCCTCAAATGAAGCGCCGTGGAGGTTTGAATAGTCTTCTATTTGTACATAAAGAAGGTCTTTGCTAATGGCTTCCGCCGCCACTTTACCGGTTAATTCTAAAGCATGTTCTGTATCATGAATTGTCGCGTATCCGGACGGACGACTGTGTAGAATGTTGCTCCCCACTATTTTGACAGTCAACTTATAATTTTTGCCATAATCCTGATCAGTCCATTCGGGCCTCTGAAGAATGGGTAATCCAGTCACAGGACAGAAATCACTTGTCTTTGATTCACCATTTTGATTATTTATCCGGTTCACTTTAATCGTCTCACCAACCCAGTAGGGAAATTTGAGGGCCATTTCCGATCAGCGATATGCTATTTATATCATATTGGCTGAAATTATCAATAAACAATCATATTTGCGATTGAGTTGTGAATTTTGAGTTAAACGTCATTCCCATCCCGGTTATTTCAACCGAATTCCATGCAGACTTCGGTGTTTTAATGTCCATTTTCCGTAAATTCTCAGAAAAAGATTCGGGGATAGGTGTCTGTCGATTATGGAATGTCCCATTCCCGGTCAACTATTCAAGTCTTTGACGTATATTTTTGAAATAATAAAAAAAAATAGTTGCTTTTATCTAAAAAATGACTATTGTACGACTATTCAATGAAGTTCTGCCTTTATTTGGCGGGGCAATTTCTTTCTGTAGGAACAATTCATTTCATTTTTCAGTGCGATGACCTCCGGTTTGAGATTTTGAAAATTTTTGAAAAGGAGGAAGTCATCATGACAAATGGAACAGTAAAGTGGTTTAATGACAGTAAAGGGTTCGGATTTATCGAACAGGAAGATGGACCGGATGTATT
>JAUVGT010000428.1 GCA_030593645.1 Deltaproteobacteria bacterium | reverse complement strand
AAAGAAGGCGCCGAGCAGCTGATCAAATCGGCAAAGGAATTCAAAGCCAAGCCGCCCGGATCTGTTAATATACACTATGATGAAACCGGTTTTTTCAGGTATGTTTATGAAGAGGAATCACAGGTTCTGGACGGTCTTAAGGAATATATGAAAGAGATTCCCTCATATCACCCGAAATTTTTTCGTGTCGCGGAACCAAAGAAACCGAGATTTTCTTCCGATGATCTATATCGCCTGATCCCCTTCAATCAAAAACAGATTTATGATTTTGATGAAGTCCTTGCACGTCTTGTGGACGCAAGTGAGCATATGGAATATAAACCCGGTTATGGTCCGGAGATTTACACCGGACTTGTCAAGATTGACGGATTTCTGATTGGTTGTATCGGAAATCGGCAGGGTTATCTGGGCGAAGATTATCCCGAATACGCGTCGTATCCCGGGATCGGCGGTAAGCTCTACCGCCAGGGATTGATCAAAATGAACGAGTTTGTTACGTTATGCGGCAGGGATCGTGTGCCGATTATATGGTTTCAGGATACAACAGGTATTGATGTGGGGGATATCGCCGAGAAAGCCGAACTCCTGGGGCTTGGACAGTCCCTTATCTATTCGATTCAGCAGACCGACGTTCCCATGATGCTTGTGCTTCTTCGGAAAGGGAGCGCGGCGTCACATTATGTTATGGGTGGTCCAACGGCGAGCAGGCACAATACGTTTACTCTCGGGATTTCGACATCGGAAATTTATGTCATGCATGGTGAAACAGCCGCCGCCGCAAGTTTCTCTCGCAGGCTGGTTAAAGAAAAAGACGCGGGCCGACCCATTGATCCGATTATTGATAAGATGAATGATATGGTTAAAGAGTATTATGACAATTCAAGGCCCGCATACTGTGCTAAAAAGGGTTTTGTGGATGAGGTGGCCAGAATGAGTGATATCCGTAAATATATGGTGGCTTTCGCGGGAACGGCCTACCAGAATCCAAAATCCATCTGCCCCCATCACCAGATGCTCTTGCCCAGGACCATAAAAGGATAGAAACGGAGAGGTAATAAATGAGTAAGATCAAACCGATTCATTATAAAATTCAAATAAAACCTGATCTGACTGATTTTACATTTTCCGGTCAAATCGAAATTTTATTAAATATACCGGAGCCGGTTGATGTCGTGAACCTGGATATCGTCGAAATTGAAATTTTGAATTGTGAAGTCAATACAGGCAAAGATTTTGAAACATGTTCTTTTGCTGTTTTCCCTGAAAACGAAGAGGTGCGTGTTTCCCTGCCGCGAAAAATGGCAGGGGAAGTGGTGCTTTTAATCGATTATTCAGGTGAGATCAATGATAAAATGGTCGGTTTTTATAGAAGTGGTTATAAACAAAACGGGGATTTGAAATATATTGCCGTGACCCAGTTCCAGGAAAAGGACGCGAGGAGGGCCTTCCCATGCATGGACCATCCCGGGAAAAAGGCAGTTTTTGAAATTGAAATGATTATTGACAGGGAATTATCCGCTATATCCAATACCGATATAGAAAGTGAAGCAGTATTGGAAAACGGAAAGAAACAGGTGCGTTTCCACAAGACACCCATTATGTCCACCTACCTTGTGTTTTTTGGGATTGGTGAGTTTGAGTTTATACAGGATGATAAAGATCGAAGAATGCGGGCGGTATCAATACCCGGAATGATCGAACACACGAAATTTGGTCTTGAGTTTGGACGAAAAGCGTTAAATTATTGTGAGGAGTATTACAAGGTTCCCTATCCCCTTTCCAAAATGGACCTCATTGCCATACCTGATTTTGTATTCGGTGCCATGGAAAACTGGGGCGCGATTACATTCAGGGAAAATCTTCTGTTGCATTTTCCGGGTGTCACCTCGCGTTTGGGTGAAGAAAAGATTTGTGAGGTCATTGCGCATGAAATGGCACATCAATGGTTTGGAAATCTTGTCACTCCTTCTGAATGGAAATACCTGTGGCTCAACGAGAGTTTTGCCACCTTTTTCGGATATGGTGCTGTGGATCATTATTATCCAAAATGGGGAGTATGGTACCAATTCTTAAATGAACAGACCAACACGGCTCTTGTGAGGGATGGCCTGCATGAAACGTTCGCGTTGGAACTTCCAGGCGGAAAAAATGTCGCGATCAACTCGAGTACAGCCCCCATAATTTATTGTAAAGGCGGCAGTGTGCTGAGACAGATACTGGGTTATATCGGCAGCGATAATTTTAGAAACGGTGTCAGTCATTTTCTTGAAAAACATGAGTACTCGAACGCGGCCAGCCATCATCTCTGGGAAGCATTTGAAGCCGTGTCAAAAGAACCCGTTAAAAAACTGATGAGAAGCTGGATTGACCAGCCGGGTTACCCGATAATCGAAGTCGAAAAGAAAGGCAGCACACTTGAACTCTCACAGAAAAAGTTTACGTATCTGCCGAATACTTCCGGTCAAAAATGGCTGGTACCGGTAAATATTGAGGTGTTTGATCAAGAGAACAATTCAAAAATCATCAAAACCCTGCTGGATGATAAAACCGGGCAGGTGGAGATTGGTGATGACGCGGCTGCTTATAAAATTAATTCAGGTCAAACAGGATTTTACAGGGTCAGGTACAGAAATGAAGATCATTTCAAAGCCCTGGGTGAATATGTTTTCAATAAAAAGCTTAAGCCCGAAGACCGATGGGGGCTTCAGAACGATTTGTTTGCCCTGGTAAAAAGCGGGACAGTATTGATTGACGAGTATCTTGGGTTTTTGGAAAACTATAAAAATGAAGACAACTATCTGCCGATGATCAGTATCTCAGGCAACCTTTTCAACGGTTATCTTATACTCTCGGATGAAAACAGAAAGAAAATCGCCTTAACCGGGAAAAAGCTCCTGGAGAGCTCTCTTGAGTCGATTGGGTATATGCCTGTGGACGGCGAGGCTCATACAACCGCTATACTGAGGGAACAAATTCTGTGGCACGCGGTTGTTTTCGGATCCGAAAAAGCTGAAGATTTTGCCATGGATTGTTTCAAGAATTTATTGAATGGTGATGAAATCCACCCGGATATTCTAAAAAGTGTGATGCAGACCGGCGCGTTTAACTGGTCTGAAGATACAATTGGGTGGTTTGATCGTCGTCTTATGGAAACACAGATCGAACACGAAAGGATGAATATTCTTAATGCGATGGCCTGCTTTAAAGACAGATCCCTGATCGAAATGACCTTAAAGTATATTATGGAAAGTGTACCTCCAAGGAATCAATTTGTTCCCATTATCGCGATGGCATCAAATCCTTATACCGTGGAATATATGTGGGACTGGTACATATCTGAACTTACCGCCCTGGAAAAGTTTCATCCCATGCTTTATGACAGAATAATTACGGGCATTGTGCCGATATGCGGGATCGGAAAAGCAGATGAAGTCAATACTTTTTTTAATCGATATCTAGCGGAAAAGCCGAAATCAGAAGAAGTTGTAAAGCTGGCTTTGGAAAAACTGAATATCAACCTTAAGATGAAAATCGGGCATGAAAATTGACGGTTTCGTAAAAAGTCCAACTTCTGCGTTGTGCTGTAATTCGCAATCATTCAACTCCCCTGTTAAATAAAAAGACAGATTTAACAGGGCGGGTCCGATAAGTACGCTTCATGATTACGAAATTTGCACGCCTTGAATTTGAACTCTTTACGAAACCGTCACATTCGGACTTTTTACGAG